>CAMCFL010000273.1 GCA_945873715.1 Akkermansia muciniphila | reverse complement strand
GCTCGTCAACTGGATCGACCACGGCATGAACCTGCAGGAGGCCGGCGACGCCCCGCGCATCTACCACACGGGCTCGAGCGATCCTGACGGCACCCAGATGACTGACGGCGGCACGGTGAACCTGGAGGCGGGATTCCCTCCGGAGAGCGCGCGCGATCTCCAGAAGCTGGGGCACCGCTTCGGTGCCGCCGCCATCGGAACCTTCGGAGGCTATCAGGCCGTCCTGTGGGACAAGACCAACCGCGTCTGGATCGGTGCCAGCGAGAGCCGCAAGGACGGCATGGCAGCCGGGTATTGAGGAAGGGGTCAGGGTCAGGCCTCACTTTGGACACAGCGTTCGCCGCGCGCCGGCTTCGATTGAGGCGTCCGCACTGTCCCACCCAAGGTCGATGGGCCGAGCTCCACCTACTCCGGACCTCCAATCGGTCCGCAGCCCAGGCGGTTTCAGAACGCGCTTCGAAGAAGCAGTCGGAGTGGCAATAGTGAGGCCTGCCCCCTCCCCCGCCGGGGTCGGTGGCGGTTCGATTGCGGACCGGCGGTCGGGCGACCGCCGGCTACATTCCGGGACGCCTCCGGCGGCCGGGCAGACGCCCCAGCCTTGATCGACGACCGCGGTCAGAATTGGGCTCCGGGAAGTTGAAAGGAGTTCCAGATTGCCAGGTCCTCGCGCACCGACTGCGCCGAATTCAGCCGGCTACTCGACCCTCAGTTGGGCTCAATGATCTTCATGCCCGGGTACCATCGCGCGAAATCCGGGCCGTTGCGCGTGATCAAGCCGCGTCGGTTGCTGGCAAACGCCCCGATCAGGATGTCGGCCACGGGTCGTCGAACCGATTTCCTGGCCCGTCGTGCGCTGACATAGAGATCCCAGGCAAGGTAGGCGGATTCCGTGTCTGCCAGCGTCCAACCCTCGCTGTAAGAGATGCCCGCCAAATCCAGAAAGCGTCGCTGCTCCCTCAGGTCCCCAGAGAAGGTGGGAGCCAGCTCAACCATGCTGATGGGCGAAACCGCCAGTCCTTCACCCGCATGCTTCTGCAGGAGCATTGCAGACTTCACTCCGAAGGCAGGATCTGCTTCCAGAATGTCGATCAGGACGCAGGTATCGACGATCCAACTCATGCCTCACCTTCCCGAAGTTCCTTCATCCAGGAAGTCGTCGTTCGCGGCCCGTCCGGTCGAAGTCGCCGGGCGTAGCCCAGAACCGCAACAGGACCGACCGACTTCTCCTGATAGACCGTAACACGAAACTCGCTCTCGGAGATCTCGGTGAACCGAAGCTTCTGACCGGGCTTCAGGTTCATCGATTTCCTCAGCGAAGCAGGAATCGAAATCTGCCCTCGCTCCGTCAGGGTGCTGTCATTCATGCCTCCAGCGTATCATGCAAATTCATCATGTCACGCGGAGTCCAACGTCCTTCCGCCGGGGGTGAGAGGTCAGGCCTCACTTTGGACACAGCGTTTGCCCCGCGCCGGCTTCGATTGAGGCCGTCCGCACTGTCCCACCCAAGTTCGATGGGCCGGGCCGCACATACTCCGGACCTCCAATCGGTCCCCAGCCCCGCCGGTTCCAGAGCGCGCTTCGAAGACGCAGTCGGAGCTCCGCCCCATCCGCGTTCATCCGCGTGATCCGCGGTCAAAACCCTGCGCCCATTCTGGGCTCTGTTCGTGCGTCGTTGGAAGAGTCAAAAGGATCAGAGCTGGACCGCGGATCGCGCGGATGAGCGCGGATACCGAAACAGCCGCACACGAATCAATGCACGGCCTGCCAGTCCCTCCTCCGCGTGCTCCGCGTCTCCGCGTGAGAACTCGGGGCTCTCGGCCAAGAGCGCGAACAGGGTGATCTCTCCCGCAGATTCAGAACGACCGCAGATCAATCCCTGCGCCGCGTGCCGGAGGCTTGCGGGTAAGGATTTCGGCAACCGCGACCCCGCCAGGGTCGATGGGGGTTCGATTGCGAACCGGCGGTCAGGCGACCGCCGGCAAAATTTCGGGACGCCTCCGGCGTCCGGGTGGACGGAGCGCGACATTCCCCGTGGGTTTTTTCTTCGCATCGTCCACCGCTGGCTTCAAACAAGAAGCGTGCTGACGAGCGTCTTCGAGTTTCTGTGCCGGTTCCCCGTCCTCAAGCGGCTGATCTGGCGGCGATGGTATCAGTTCCTGGCCCGCCGTTTCGACATTCCGGAATGGCAGACGATGAACTACGGCTACCGCGCGCTTCCGGTCCCCGAATCGCTGGATCTTGAGCCGGCGGAGGAACCCGAGCGCTTCGGACTCCAACTTTACCACGCCACCTCGGCCGGCCAGTCGATGACCGGAAAGACGGTGCTGGAAGTGGGTTGTGGTCGAGGTGGCGGGGCCGCCTTCCTGCACCGAACCGGCAAGCCTGGTGAAATGACCGGGGTCGATTTCTCCGCCGAGGCCATCGCGCTGTGTCGGGCACGCTATTCGCGGGACGGACTGCGTTTTGTCAGTGGTGACGCGGAACGACTTCCCTTCCCCGACGCCTCGTTCGACCTCGTGGTCAACGTCGAGTCCTCACACTGCTACGGTTCGATGCCCTCCTTCCTGAGCGAAGTCCGCCGCGTGCTCAAACCGGGCGGTCGTTTCGCCTGCGCCGATTTCCGGGACGCCGACAAGATCCCGATCTGGCGCGAGCAGATGACCGCCAGCGGCCTGACCATCACCTCGGAACGCGAGATCACCGCCAACGTCCTCGCGGCGCTGGACGCCGACAACGACCGCAAGCTCACCCTCATGCAGAAGCATCTGCCGAAGTCGCTCTATGGGCTTTTCAGCGACTTTGCGGCGGTGAAAGGTTCCCTGGTCTACGAGACCTTCCGGAAGCGGGAGATGCAGTACTTCCTCTTTGAGTTGGTGAAGAACTGAGTTGCCCATCCCGCCCTCGCATCCCCAGCAATCCCTGTATGGAGAACCCGATCGATCCCTTCCTCGAGAAACGCCAGAAGGCCGGCGTGCTCGAAACCGAGTCCCGAGGTGAACCGATCCCGATGATCCTCCGCCATGAGGAGGTCCGGCGGGCCGCCAAGGACTGGAAGACCTTCAGCTCCGATGCGCCGTTCCGGGTTCCGATCCCGGCCGAGGAAGACGTCCGTTCCGTCCGACAATTGCCGGTCGAGACGGATCCGCCGGAGCACACCGAATACCGGGAGATCGTCGAACCGTTCTTCCGGAGAGCCAAGGATCCCGGGGTGGTGGCCGGAGTGGAGTCGCTGATCGACGACTTGCTGGCGGAGGGACTCGGACGGGAGAGCCTCGAAGTGGTCCGCGAGTTCGCCCTCCCCTTGCAATCGCGGGCGCTGGCCTTGTTGCTCAACGTCCCGCTGGCGGAGGCGGAGATCTGGATTGGCTGGGGCACCCATGTGTTCAGGGACGGCGGCAACGGCGCCAAGAAGGGAGCCGCCCTCGAATCTTACCTGCAGGACCAGTTTGAACGGGCGGCGGCACACCCGGGCCCGGACTTCTTCAGTGCACTGACCCAGGCGACCTTTCGAGGTCGTTTGCTGACTCCGGACGAGCGGATGGGTTTTGCCAACCTGACCTTTGCCGGCGGGCGCGACACGGTCATCCACACCCTTTCCTCGATCTTCGCCTATCTCGGGCATCGTCCCGAGGCGTTGGAATTCCTGCGTCAGGATCCAAAACGGATCGTGAACGCGGGCGAGGAGTTCTTCCGGGTGGTCTCCCCGCTGACCCACATCGGGCGCGTCTGTCCGGTGGAGACCGAGGTGCATGGCGTGAAAGTCCAGGCGGGTGGACGGGCGTCGCTCTGCTGGGCATCGGCCAACCAGGATGAGACTGCCTTCGAAGCCCCCGGCGAGGTCCGCCTCGACCGGAAGCCGAATCCGCATCTGGCCTTTGGCAGCGGAGCCCACCTTTGCCTCGGGGCTGCTCATGCCCGACTACTGGTGCGCACGCTGCTCCAGAAGCTGGTCGAGCAAGTCGGCCGGATCGAGATCCAGGAAGCCCGCGAGCACGTCGAGGACGAGGTCGGGTACCGACGCGTGGTCGGCTACGAGTCATTGCGGGTCCGTCTCAGCCGAGGAACTTCCCCGGGTTGAGGATCCCCTTGGGATCGAGGGCAGCTTTGACGCGGCGATGCAATTCATCCACCGCTCCCGGGGCGGCCTGGGGCCACCATCGTTTCTTGGCCAGGCCGACGCCGTGTTCGCCGGTGATGCTTCCCCCGAGGCGGAGGACCCCGCTGAACAACTCGTCGAGGGCGGCCTCGCTCCGTTCGCGCTGCCCAGCGTTCTCCCAGTCCACCATCAGGTTCACGTGGATGTTGCCGTCGCCGGCATGGCCGAAGCAGGCCACCTGGATGCCAAACTTGCGCTGAAGCGAGGCGGCGAGGCGGAACAGCTTCGCCAGGCTGCCGCGAGGCACGACCACATCCTCGTTGAGCTTGGTGAGTCCGGTGTCGCGCAACGCGTAGCTGAACTGCCGCCGCAACTGCCAGAGGGTCTCACAGCCCTCCGGACCAAAACCACGATCCACGAACACGGGCTTGAACGAGGCCAACAGGCCCTGCAACTGGCGCAACTCCGAGCGCACCGAGCGCTCCTGACCGTCGAGCTCGACGATCATGTGGGCGTTGCACCCCGCCAGACGTTCCGAGCCAGTCCGCTTCCGGGCGGCGGCCAGGGTGAAGGCGTCGGCCAACTCAAGAGCCGAGGGGAGCAGGCCGGAGGCGAAGACTGCGTCCAGGGCGGCAATGGCCGTGGGCATCGAATCGAAACCCACGCCGAGACAGGCCCGGAAAGGGGGAAGCGGAAGGAGCTTCAGATTTGCCTGGGTGACCACGCCGAGCATCCCTTCGCTTCCCACGAAGAGGCGGTGGAGATCGAAGCCCGTCTTGTTCTTGTGCGTGCGTCCCCCCAGACGGACGGGCGTCCCGTCCGCCAGGATCACTTCAAGCCCCAGAACATAATCGCGGGTGACCCCATACTTCAGGCATCTCGGGCCTCCGGCGTTGGTGGCGATGTTGCCGCCAATACTGCAATCGGCCCGGCTGGCGGGATCCGGCGGATAGTACAAGCCCCGACGTTCCACGGCGGCCTGAAGCGTGGCCGTGAGGACGCCGGGCTCAACCACCGCGACAAAGTCCCGGGGGGAGATCTGGCGGATCCGGCGAAGGCCGGCCACCGACAACACGATACCGCCCTTCACCGGAACGCAGCCACCGACGTAGCCGTGTCCGGCACCGCGCGGGGTCACTGGGATGCCGTGACGATGGGCGAAGGCGAGGACTT
>CAMCFL010000272.1 GCA_945873715.1 Akkermansia muciniphila | reverse complement strand
GCCAAGCCGGGCACCGGCACCCCCGGAGGCACGGGCACCGCTCAACCCCGCAACACCGTGGTGGCACCGGCCGCCACCACTTCCGCCTTCTCCGAGACCCGCACCAAACCCTCCACCGTCGAGTCGGTGCTGGAAGAACGGAAGAACGCCGCCTCGACCCAGGAAACCGTCTCGGCCGAACAGATCTCGCGCACCGGTTCAGGCGACGCTGCCCAGGTGGTCAGCAAGGTCAGCGGCGTCGTGGCCGTCGACAACAAGCAGGTGGTCGTGCGCGGCCTGAGCGACCGCTACAACGTCTCGACGCTCAACGGAGCCGAACTGCCCTCCGCCGACCCCCGTCGACGCGCCGCCCAACTCGATCTGATCCCATCGGCCATGATTGATCGCGTGGTGGTCAGCAAGACCTTCACGCCCGACCTGCAAGGCGGGTTCGCCGGTGGCTCGGTCAACATCGTCACCAAGTCCTTTCCCGCCCGCGCCTTCACCACGCTCACCGTCGGTTCCGGCTACAACACCATCTCCACCGGCAACGACCGCTTCCTCTCCGCACCGGGAAGCGGCACCGACTGGCTGGGAATGGATGACGGCCTGCGCGAACTGCCCTCCGCCGTCTTCATTCCCGTCTCGATCCTGGATCGGCCGACCCCGGGAACACCGGCCATCCTCAACCAGTACGAACCGCTGCGCATCGAGGCATTCGGTGCCTTTCGTCCCAACCAACCGGAGTTGCGGGCCCGCCGCCTGGAGCAGACGACGGCCTACGACAACGCCCTGCGCGGCTTCAAGACCAGCACCTTCGCACCGACCGGCGATGCACCCGGACCCAACCGGAACTTTGCCCTCGCCAGCGGTGACACCAGCTGGCTGGCCGGACGTCGCATCGGCTGGTTCGCCTCGCTCAACTATGAGCAGCGGGCCCGCTTCGAGCAGGACGCCTTCCGCGGTCGCTATAACTCCGAGCGCGATACCCATGACGGGGGCCCGCTGCAACGCTTGTCGGAATTCGCGGTGGACCGATCCATCGAGGAGAATCAATGGGGCACCGTCGGAACCCTGGCCTATGAACTCATGCCGGGTCACGAGCTCGGGTTCAGTTATGTGCGCAACCAGAACGGCACGGCCATCGGCTCGATCCAGAACGGGCGCGTGTTCGGCTTCGACCAGTTCAACCCGGTCGAGACCTCCCGCAGCCGGCTGAACATCGTGAGCTGGCAGGAACGTTACCTGGAGAATTACCAGATGAAGGGGCACCACCTCTTCAGCGAGCTCAACGATTTCCAGGCCGACTGGCTGCTCTCGCTCGCCTCCACTGGCGAGGATACCCCCGACCTCCGCATCTTCCCCATGCGTCTGGATCCGCAGCCGGACGGATCCTACCTGATCGAGGCCAGGAATCCGGACCTGCCCAACGTCAATTTCCCCACCCGGCTCTTCCGTGAGAGCACCGAGGAAAACGGAAACTTCAAACTGGACCTGACCCTGCCATTCGCCCCGGGCAATGGATTGGAGAGCGCCCTCAAGGGCGGTGTGTTCACCAGCGGATCCACCCGCAAGCTGACCGAGCATCGCTTCAGCTATCTCGTGCCGTCCGGTGCCAACGACGATCCCTCGGACTACGCCAACGGAGTCCTCGATTTCACCGGCCCGCGTTATAACGAGGTGAACGCGCCCGGGGGACGCCGCCGCTTCCAATTCGGCGATCCACTCTTCGACACCAGCTTCATCGGGCCCTACGGATACTCGGGCAGACAGGTCATCCAGGCGGCCTATGCCATGGGCGATTTCTTCGTCCATCCCCAGCTCCGTCTGGTCGGCGGTGCCCGCGTCGAGACCACCCGTCTCAGCATCACTCCCTTCGCCCTCAGCCGACTGCCCGGCGACACCCGCTCCGAGATCACGCTGAACACCGACGACATCCTGCCTTCGGCCGGAGCCGTCTTCATGGTCACTTCCAACATCAACGTCCGTCTGAACTATTCGGGCACCATCGCCCGCCCCACCTACCGGGAGTTCGGACCGGTCGAACTCATCGACGTGGAAGAGGATCTCGTGGTCCGCGGCAATCCGGAACTCAAACGCACCACGATCGAGAACTATGATGCCCGGATCGAATGGTTCCCGCGCCCCGGCGAGCTGATCTCCTTCGGCATCTTCCAGAAGGACATCAAGGATCCCATCGAACGTTTCTACCTCGATCCCCAGAACAACATCGTCAGCTTCACCAACCGTCCCGTGGCCATCGTCCGCGGCATCGAGTTCGAGGTCCGCAAGAAGCTGGATTTCGTCGACCCGCTCCTCCACGACTTTTCCGTGGGTGGCAACTTCTCCTATATCGATTCCGTGGTGGACGTCCCCTACTCCGGCGACGGGGTCAACGTGCTGGTCTATCAGCGCACCCTGTTCGATCAACCGGAGTACGTGCTCAATGCCGACATCGCCTACGACAACCCCCGTACTGGCACGACCTTCTCGCTCGTGTTCAGCCGGACCGGCGAACGTCTGGCCCTGGACGTGCCCAACGCGCCGAACGCCTATGAACAGCCGATCAATACCCTCGACCTGTTCGTCAGCCAACGCCTCGGCAAACGCTGGAAGATGCGGTTCGGAGCCCGAAACCTCCTCGACCCGGAAATCCGCACGATCTTCGTCTCGGACTTCGGCGGACCCCGGAACGACTTCGACGGTCGTTACGTGTTCCGCAGTTATCGACGCGGCATCACCTATACGGTGAGTCTCACGGCCGATTTCTGATCCCGAAGCCCTCGATCGCCCGCTCGAAGCTCGCCAGCAGACGGACGATGTAGGCGTCCGGCTCAAACGGGGGATACCGCCGCCGGGCTCCCTCTGCCAACTCCCGACGGCGCGCCGGTTCCCGGAGCAATTCCTCCAGCCCGCCGGCAAATGCTTCCGGCGTCCGCGCCCCCACCCGCACCGCCGATTCGCCGTCCGCCAGCCATTCGTCGGCACCGCCCCCGCCGAACGCCACGATCGGCCGGCCATGCGAGAGCGCTTCCACACCCACCAACCCGAACGGTTCGTGGCGGAGCACCGGAAACAGCACGATCTCGCAGCGCTGATACCAGCGCCCGATCTCCTCCGGCGAAACTTCGCCCAGGAATTGGACGCGCTCCGCCACGCCCAACGCCCGGGCCCTTTCTTCCAGGGCCGCGCGATGCCAGCCCTCCCCGGCGATCACCAGGCGCCAGGGCAGATCCCGGAGCTGCGCCACCGCATCCAACGCCACCTGCACGCCCTTCGGCGGCACCAGACGGGACGGGAGAAAGAGCAGGCCGGGCTCGACCATCTCCGTGACCGGGCCGGGCTGGGGAGCATACAACGGCACCAGATCAATCCGCGCCGGGTCGTGCCCGTTCTCGAGCAATCCTTCGCGCATGAAACGCGAAGCCACCTGCAAACGCATCCGGGGCAGAGCGCGGAACCGCTGAAGACGCTCCGTCCGACGCCAGAAGAGGAGATTCCCCCAGGGCGACTTGCGTCCGCATCCCTGCGCGTAGTTCCAGAACAGGCAGGAAACTCCGTGGGGACGGTGACAGGGAGTCAGATCCCGGCGCATCCGATCGCCCGTTGAGCAAAACCAGGTCTGGTCATGGAGGAAGAGGGTGGACGGGACCGTCGCGGCTTCGTCCAGCAACGTCTCGCTGCGAACGGAATGGACCTGGATGACGTCCGGCTTCCAGCGTCGGCACAGGGCGGTCAGATCGCCGGGCTTGCCGCCCTGGGGCATGGATTCCACCGGACAGGAGACCGCCACCGGACCTTCGTCATGGTAGGCAAGCAACACCTCGTGTCCGCGTTCCTGGAGGAAACCACAGGTCTCGACCACCACCCGGTTGGCACCGCCATTGAACGGTCGGGCCGAATTGTTGAGCAACAGGACGCGCACTCGGGACGGAGCATGCGCATTTCAGCGTTTTAGGAACAGGCCTCTTTGGATCGAAGAAACTTCCCGGGGGTCATGCCTGTAGGCCGCCTGCCCCCAGGCGGCGATGAGGAACCGCCCGCTGAGGGCAGCGGGCCTACATCCGTGACAACTCCGCCAGTCCGTGACTGGGGACTCGCAGGGCTTGTCCCTCCGGAGCTCGCCAAAACCCCATTGAAACTCACCCGGCAAAGCCGGTGTAGTAGCCAACATCGGATGCCGGTCGCGGCGTTGGAGGGGAATGAGACCTACTCCCGGATCGACCGTTGTTCCTGTGTCCCGATTTCAATTGTCATGAAAACCTCCCCTTGTCTCGCCCTTCTGGGGGCCCTCCTGCTGGCTCAACCCTTCCTCGTGGCCGCCACCGAGGAGCGCGTGGATCGCCGCTTCACGGCTCCCCCTGCCTCCAGGCTGGTCGTCGACGTGGATTTTGGAGGGATCGAGGTGACCACCAATGCCACCTCCGAGGTCACCGTAGAGGTCCTGCGCAAGGTCACTGCCAGCTCGGAAAAGAAGGAGAAGGAGTTCCTCGCGGAACGCCCGCTCACCCTGAAACAGGAGGGAGTCACGGTGTCCGTCCAGGCCCGCAAGCCCGGCAGGGTTTCCTCCTCGTGGGGCTGGAACCGCATCAAGTCCTCGGGTCTTTACCGGATCACGGTTCCCGTCGATTGCCAGGTGACCCTGAAGACCGCCGGCGGCCACATCCACGTCACCGGGGTCCAGACCGAGGTCCAGGCGACAACCAGCGGGGGCGGCCTCCGGTTCACGGAGATCCGCGGGGCCATCCACGGCCGAACGGCCGGTGGAACCATCGCGGTGAGCGATTGCGTCGGCGGAACCGAGGTGGACACCAGTGGCGGCACCATCCAAGTCCGCGGAGGATCCGGATCGCTCCAGGCGGCCACCGCCGGCGGCTCCATCCGGGTGCTCCAATACGGGGGCCCGGTCGAGGTGGAGACCAGCGGAGGCAGCATCACTCTCGAGAACATCGACGGGAAGATCACCGGGAGCACCTCCGGGGGCAGCGTCAGCGCCATCCTGCTGGGCCCGCCCCTTCCCGGCGAAGTGGACCTCGCCACCTCGGGCGGCAGCGTCAGTGTGACCGTCCCCGCCAACCTGGCCTTCTCCCTCGACGCCGAGACCTCCGCTGGCGGCGTCCGTTCGGAACTGCCAGTCGAGTTCACCGGCAAACCCAAACGCGACCGGCTCGTCGGGCCGGTCAATGGCGGTGGCCCCACCGTCCGCCTCCGCACCAGCGGCGGCTCGATCTCGGTCCGCAAAGCCAACGCGACCCTTCGCTAGCTCCCTCCCGGGACCCACCCTGCGCGACGGGCGCGGCAGCGTCTTGGAGTGC
>CAMCFL010000271.1 GCA_945873715.1 Akkermansia muciniphila | reverse complement strand
TCGCGGCCGTGCAGGCCGCCGCCCGGGACATCACCGACGCCGGCGTCGCCGAACTGTACGCTCAGAACAAAGCGTGGTGGAAGCAGTTCTGGCTGAAATCCTATATCAGGCTGGGCGACGACGTTCAGCGATACTGGTACAACCACCTTTACATGATTGGTTCCGCAGCGCGAGGCGGCGGCAACAGGGGTCCAGGCCATGCACCCGGGCATTGGGGCCCGTGGAACCGAGCCGACGATATGAAGTGGTTCGGCAACCTGGGAATGAACTACAACGCGCAAAACCCATACTACGGCACCTTTGCGGCAAACCACGTTGATCTGGTCGATCCCTACGTCCAGACGATCAAATACTACGCGGAGAACACGGGCCGAAAGCGGGTGATCAACCGGTGGGTTTCTCCGGAAATCGCCGCCCGTATGCCCGCGAATTGCCGGGGCGTCGAGTTCGAGGGCTCGTTCACCTCCCACGGGACCCCATCCCTCGGAGGCGGTTCGCATGGGAGTGAGGACTGCTGCATGGCCACCAACGCGGTCTTTGGGATTCTGCCGATCGTGTGGAAGTGGAAATATGGCCAAGACACCGCGTTCCTCGCCGATACGGCCTATCCGTTGATGCGAGCCGTCGCGGATTTCTTCGATGATTACCTCGGAAGGCCGGTCAATGGGCGATACGACGTGTACGGCTCGGTTCACGAGGGTGCGGACTGGTTCGCGAAGAATGACATGTTCAGTCTGGGCGCCATCCGTTTCCTGTTCCGGGAAATCGTCGCGGCGAGCGTTCACCTGGGGCGGGACGCGGACCTCCGGGCCCATTGGCAGGACATCCTGGACCACATGAGCGAGTATCCGCTGCAAGCCTGGGGGACCAAGGTCACCTTTAGACCGGATGCGGTGCACGACGTGATGGAGGCCCTGCATTATCAGGGTGGCGCGAGGAATACCGGCATCATGTTCACCACGACCTTCGACAACATCGGGCATCAAACCCTGCCGGCATACAAGCTCGCCACCTGTCACACGCTGGACAAGGGCAATATGTTTCATCCCCAGCGATGGTGCGGTTGGCAGAATGGCAATGACTTCGGGATGATGTTCGTGATGGCGGTACGGGCCGGTTACCGCCCCGATCGCGTCATCGAGGCGATCAAGGGTTGGAAACCGGAGCCGAACGGCGTCGTGTCCCAAAAGGACGGAGGCGGCATCGAAACCGCGGGAATCATCGAAGCCATCAATAGCATGCTTCTGCAAAGCCATGACGGTGTCATCAGAATCTTCCCGAATTGGGCCAAAGCCGTCGACGGGGAGTTCAAGCGGTTGCGGGCGGTCGGCGCGTTCCTGGTCGAGGCGAGGTACCGTGCCACGGGGCGGGTCGTGGACGCGGTACGGATCTTCAGCGAAAAGGGTAAGGCGTGCGTCCTGCAGAGCCCGTTCGACGGGGCCGGCATCGCCGTGACTCGCGCGGACAATCGGCAACCGGTCCCGGTTCTTCAGGACGAAGAGGAGTTCACGTTTCGCACGACGGCTGGGGTTACCTATGAGATCGCACGCGCCGAATATCCAGCGGTTCCTGCCGGGTCTCCGGTCATCAAGACGCACCCCACGGACGCGACGGTCGTCCTGTCCGAGACGGCCACGTTCACGGTGTCAGCCGCCGGCCAGAACCTCAGTTACCAGTGGCAGAGGAACCGGGCCAACATCCCCGGAGCGACCTCGCCGAACTACACCACTCTGGGCACGACGTTGTGGGATATCGGCAGTGCGTATCGCTGCGTGGTTTCGAACGCTTCAGGCGCGACCAGAAGTCGTCCCGGGATTCTGCACTCAGCCGGGAGTCCGAGCGTGGCCCGGCACCCCATTCTTGGAATGTGGTCCTACCGGCATGCCGGACGGGACTACACCCGGGAGTTCAAGAGCGATGGCCTGTGCATCCTCACAGAGGGCGGGCAAGTCGGCTGGACCAAGGCGTACACCGTGGTTGATGAACACACGGTGCTCGTGGAAGGGAAGTATGTCCATTGGTTGACTGGCCCGGATACCCTGAACATAGAAAGCGTCTTCACCGGGAAGCGAATGATGGAAGTGGACCCTCGAACTGCAGATCCAAAGCAATGACAATTCACCTCGCTGCCCACAGCCGATGGTCGGTGATCATGATGGTTTACCTTGACCGCGGAGTCCACGATCCTGGGTCATCGCAGTGGCAATCCAAATGAGTGCCGAAGTGAAGCAAGAGTTGAGTCGCACGTGGCTCGCCAGCCCGGGGGCGTCAAGGCTCTTCCTCGTTGCCATGGCGGTCTTCACGACGCAGGTCGCCGCCTCATCTCCGGCTCAGTCACAACCGGAGGTGCCTGCTTTCCCGGCGGATCCGCCATCGACGTGGTTGACCTATCATCTGGCCCATCCAGGGACGACGGCGCCGGGCGACCCGAACGCCGCGTTTTACTGGAAGGGTCTCTACCATCTTTTCTACCTCTACGAAGCCAAGGCAGGCACCTCGTGGGCGCATGTATCCAGCACGGACATGGTCCATTGGAAATGGCATCCTACCACGCTTACCCCCGCCACCATGGGGCACGGTCTGTTCAGCGGGACCGGCTTTCTGACCAAGGCCGGCCGGCCGGCGATCATCTATCACGGCGAGGGCTCCGGCCGTAATCAGATCGCGTTTGCCGAGGACAATCTGCTGGAACGCTGGTCGAAGCCGGTGCCGGTGAATCCCAGAATCAGGTCGGGAGCACTTCCGGAGATGCGACACTGGGATCCCGACTGCTGGCTCGACGGAGAGACCTACTACGCGGTCTCCGGCGGAAAGGATCCACACCTGATGAAGTCCGCGGATTTGCGGAACTGGGAGTATCTCGGCCACCTGCTTCACGGCCGGATGCCCACCCTCGATGTGCCGCGCGATGAAGACATCTCCTGCCCGAACATGTTCCGCCTGGGGGACAAGTGGATGCTGCTCTGCCTGAGTCACTGGATTGGAAGCCGCTATTATCTGGGCCGCTTTCAGGACGAGAAGTTTCTCCCTGAAGCGCATGGTCGGATGAACTGGATGTGTGCGTTCAACCAAGGCCATGAAGACGCCGACGTGTTCGCTCCCGAGAGCCTGTTGACTCCCGACGGCCGGCGCGTGATGTGGGCTTGGTCACGGATGAAGCAGCGTCTCAAGGACGTGCCCATCCAAAGCAGCATCCAATGCCTGCCGCGTGAGCTGAGCCTGCCGGCAGATGGAGTGCTTCGCATCAAACCGCTCCGGGAACTGGAAAGGCTCCGCTACCGTGCACGCTCCGAGAGAAACATCACCCTCCCCGCAAACAGTGTTTACCGACTCAAACGAGTCAACGGGGACACACTCGAGCTGAGGATCGTTTTCCATTCTGGTTCGGCCCGAAGGTTTGGCGTCCAGGTTTACTGTGACCCGGAGGGCAGGAATGGCTTTCCCATCACGTTCGAGCCTGCGGCCAGTACACTGACCCTGGGTGAAACGAAGATCCCGTTCGAATTGAGGCCAGCCGAGAACCTTGAACTGCGGGTCTTTCTCGACAAAAGCATCATTGAGGTCTTCGCCAACGACCGTCTGGCCGCATTGGCTCCCCATCGTTACGCCGCGCAGAATCTCGGGGTCAGCCTTTTCAGCGAAGGCGGTTCCGTCCGCGCGAAGGATATCAGAAGCTGGAGGCTGCGATCGATCTACACGGGGACCAGCACTTTTGCGCCGGCGAAGGCCCCGGGTCGCCGGTGAACACCCCCATGCACGCAACACGAACAATAACGGGGGCTCGGAACGGCCTGGCGTTGTGGATGGCGCTTTTTGCCTTCGGCGCAGCCTCGCAAAACACCACGAGCGCCGAGACTTCGCGGGTGACGACCCAACCCGTCCCGCGCAGCGGCGAGAAATGGTGGGTGCAACGGCAGGAACGCATCAATCGTCGGCTGAGCGAGGGAAGCGTCGACGCTGTCTTCATCGGCGATTCCATTACCGAAGCCTGGGAACACTACAACGGGCTCGCCGTATGGGACGCCTCTGGTCGCCCAGCGCGGTTTCGAAATGTGCGATCTCGCGGAGAGCTTCCTGCATCCGAATGGCACGCCGGGCGTCACGGGGCGCGGCCAGGTGCACAGCAAACCCTTGAGCCATTTGAGGCTTCTGACCTTTTGGAACTCAGCTCTGACCGATGTGGCCTACGAACACCTCCGGGAAATGAAATGGCTTCAAGAGTTGTTCCTCGGCGGCACCAAGGTCACACGGGAAACGATCGGGAAACTGGAGCAGGTTCTGCCGGACTGCGCGGTGAATCCTTGATCAGTCCATCGAAACGCTCCACTCCCGCTACTTTACTTTACTTTCGGCAGGGCAATCGCCCGGTCTGCTCTGAGCTTGGTCTGTTGCTCGCGGCGGTATTGCAACGGCGTGGTGCCGGTGAATTTGCGGAAGCGTTTCACAAAAGCGCTGTGGTCGTAGAAGCCGTTGTCCAAGGCGATGCGGGAGATGCTGTGGGTGGTGTGTTTGATCGCATCGATGGCGTGAAACATGCGGACCTGCTCGACGAATGCCTGAGCGGTCATGTTCATGCCCTGGCGGAAGACCCGCATGAACTGGCTCTGGGAGAGGCTGCACAACCTGGCCAGCGTAGCGATGGTGATGGTATCGGCGTAGTGGCGATACACATGCTCGATTGCGGGCAGGAGGCGGTTCAGTTCGGCGTCGCGGCCCATGACTTCGCCGTAGGGGCGGTTGATGGTGATGAGGCCGATGACTTTGCCGGCACGGTTGTGCAGTGGATATTTGCTGGAGTAGGTCCACTTGGGGGCGTGCGTGAAGAATCCGGTGGCATGCACTTCATTTACCAGCGGTTTGCCGTGCTGGAAAACCAGGAGGTCGTTTTGCCGAAAGCTCTCGGCGATGATTTTTGGGAAGAGGTCGAAGTCGCTTTTCCCGACGACGTCCTGCCCCTGCGACAGATTGATGGCCTCCCTCAGAACACAACTCATGTAGATGTAGCGGGAGTCGAGGTTTTTGATCATGAAGAGGGCCCCTGGCAGATGCTCGAGCGCCTCCAGGAGTTGCGAGATGTCGGCCACTTCCTTGAAAAATGCTGTCGCGAGATGCGCCGTTGCCATAAGAGGATAATACCATTGTTCGGTGCCTTGACCATAGCTTTCCAGGTTGCCCTTAGATAGAGTGCAGACCGTGTTCAGCTTTCATTCCAGCTTCCGGATTCTTCTGCTGGCCGCCTCGCTGGTGCTGGCTGCGGGCCGGGCTGTGGGCGAAATGCCTGACATGCTGGTGCTGATCAGACCCCCTCACTCTCCGATTGCGATCTCCCGTCCAACCGCCCCC
>CAMCFL010000270.1 GCA_945873715.1 Akkermansia muciniphila | reverse complement strand
GTAGGTTTCCCAGGCCAGGCGGCGGCCGTTCACGCTCATGATGTCGAAATGATACTTCGAATACTCGACCTTCACATGTCCCCAGAAAGCCACGCGTTGGGTGTCGAGCCCACCGCCCCCGCCGCCGCTGACCACGTAGACCACCCCATTGGTGGTGCCCCGCGTATAGGCGTGTTCGTGCCCGCAGATGACCATGTCCACCCCGCCGGTACGAAAAAGCGGGACCCATTCATTGATGACGAAGGGTTCCTGGGTGTGGCCACCGCCGTTCCAGAACTGGCTCCAGGGCGGCTTGTGGAAGCAGACCACCCGGAAGGCAGCGCGCTGCGTCTGCGGTCGCGCCAGCTCCGATCGCAACCAGATCAACTGCTCCGGCGACACCGATCCATCCGCCTCGGAATCCAGGAAGATGAAACGCGAATTGCCGTAGTCGAAGGCGTACCAGGATTCATTCCCCGGCAAGGCGCTGTAGGCATAGGCGAGGGCGTGTTCCCCGTCATGGTTTCCACGGGCGAACACCACCGGGATCGTCTGCGCCGCGTCGAGATGTTCCAACGGTTTGAACCAGTAGTCGTGCCACTCCGACAGCGAGTTGCCGGAGTTCACCATGTCACCCGCCACGCAGATCAGGTCCGGTGAATGCCGCAACAGGTTGGCCACGTGCGTCCGCAGGATCGACGTCCCGGCGTGGTTGTCCCCCCACCAGGCCGCCACGAAGGGGGTCTCCACCCGCGGTGCCGTCCGAAACCGGTAGCTCGCCGAGACAGTGTTCCCATTTCGGACCCGATAGACGTACTCGGTCTCCGGCTCCAACCCCGTCAGCGTCGCCCGATGCACGTGATGCGTCGCATCGATCTGGAGCGTCTCGACCTGGGTCCACCGGTTCTCGTCCACGGCCGACAAACCCCACTCGACCGATGGCACCGTCCGATGGTGATCCGTCTCCCACAACAGCGTCATGGCATCTGTCCGCACGCCCTGGAGCATCGGACGCTTGGTGATCACCACCGGAGCAACGAACCCGGGTGCAGGCGCCAACCGGACCTCCAGATCATCCGCCATGCTGTCGTTGTCGGCGTCGCGCCGGTGACGTCCCACGATCTCCACGTGCAGCGCCCGCGTTCCCGGCGGAAGCACGGCACGAAGGGAACGCTGCAACCAGAGGCTGTTGGCGGCCACCATGCAACGGACCGAGGAGAGTTCCGCCCCTGCCCCGTCGACGAACACCACCCGATAGTAGACCTGATCATCAAAGGTCCCCTCGCCATACCAGTTGCGCAGCCAGCCCACCGAATCCAGCAGCGCCCCCTCCAACTCCGCCGGACGGAAGCCCTCCAGTGAGATCACCTGTCGCACCACGGAATCGCCGGGGCGCCCCGTTCCTCCATGGAGGAACCGACTCCCTCCGTGGGGCGCGCCCTTGCCACCGGTCAACTGCGGCACCGGCCTTCCCTGGAGGATCGTCCATCCGGTCCACAGTGATTCGAACCCACCGTTGACCTGGAGCGGTTGACCGAACTTCGGATTCACCGGCGGCGGCGGAGCCTCGGGGATCCCTCCCGCCTGAGGCCCCCCCAGTGCGAGGACTTCTTCATCACTCAACACCCGCGAACGCAACTGGGCCGAATTCACCCAACCCGCGGCGTTCTCCTGATCGTTGTCGGCGAAGAGCAGGAACTCGGGCCCGAGCGAGAACCGGCCGTCCACGGTCAATCCCGAGAGACTCTGGACCGGCGTCCCATTCAGGTAACTCCGGAAGGTCCCCGCCACCGCATCGACCACCAGGGCAAGTCGCACCCAGACCGCGTCGGGAACCACCCCGCCGTAATTCCCGGAGATCCCCAGACCACGGGTCGGACTGATGAACCAGTCGCCATCATCCGCATTGGCCGGATGGATCTGGAGAAGGGACGCCCACCCGGTGGGACGGCTCTGGAACCGGACGTCCATCACCAGGCTGTAGCGGTTGAGCCGGGTCCCGCCTCCGTTGGCTCCCATATCGTGCGTCACCCGGAAGAAGGTGCCCCGGCCAAACGAGGCCACCGACGCCGGTGCCCCGTCGATCGCCTCCGGAGCGAAGACCACCTGCGCCGCCGCCGCGGGTGCGGCGAACCCGAGGCCCAGCACCGGGCCGTCGGTCGAGGACGCGAGGCTCGCATTGAAGTCCCATTGCGCCACCTGCTCCCCGCGCAAGGCGCCGCAACACCCCAGCAAGACCCACATCAGCCCGACGAAACGCATGGGCACACTCCACCTCAATTCCGCCCTTCAATCCACCACGGATCCTGACTCCGTCCCTGGGGGGCATCCTGAGTTGGTGGTCACGAATGCAGGCCCGCTGCCCTCAGCGGGCGCCTTCACATCGCCGCCTGAGGGCAGGCGGCCTACCGCCATCACTCTCCCAAGACGCACCCCGGAAATGCCGTGGGCAAGCCGGATCACTTGAAACTCCCGTGCTTGAAACTTCAAACTGGCAACCCCGGGACCACGGGCGTCCCCGCCCGCCTCGCCAGGAGGTGTCTCGATCGACCGCGCCCACTTGAATCTTGAAGCAGAAAACTTTCCTCCGCGTCCGCCGCGCTCACCCCAGATCGTTCTCCAGCACGACCCGGTAGCGCGCACGTCCCTGGCGCAGATGCTCGATCGCCTCGTTCACCCGGGACATCGGGAAGGTCTCCGTCACCGGGGCGATGTCATGGCGTGCGCAGAAATCGACCATCGTCGCCGCCGTGGACGGACTGCACACCGGTGATCCCGAGATCGATCTCTGGGCCATGATCAGCGAGAACGCCGCCACCGGAATCGGTTCCAGCACGGCTCCCACCAGATGCAACCGCCCCTTGGGTGCCAGGGTCTCCACCAGGGTCGCCCAATCGAGTGCGACGTTCACCGTCGAGATCAGGAAATCGAGCGAACCCTTCACCCGCTGCATTGCGGCGCTGTCGCGGGAATTCACCACGTGATGCGCACCGAGCCGCATCGCTTCGTCCCGCTTCGAATCGCTGCTGGTGAACGCATGGACTTCGCAGCCCCACTTGTTGAGGAACTGGAGCGCCAGATGCCCAAGGCCACCGATTCCGATCACGCCCACGCGATCGGTCGGCTTGACCCCGAACGCGAGGATCGGATTGAACACCGTGGCACCGCCGCAGAACAACGGTCCGACCTTCTCCGACGCCAGCTTGTCGGGCAACGGCGTGGCCCAGGCCCAGTGCGCGCGAACCTTGTCCGCAAATCCCCCGTGACGCCCCACGATCGTGCCCTCCGCCGAGGCACAGAGATTCTGATCCCCGGAGAGACAGGGCCGGCAGGCCATGCAACTTCCCGAGTACCATCCAAGCCCGATGCGTTGCCCGACCTTCAGGCCCTTCACCTGAGGACCCGCCGCCACGATCTTCCCGACCACCTCATGACCGGGCACGAGTGGAAAGCCCGACATGCCCCACTCATTGTCGATCATCGACAGGTCCGAATGACAGATGCCGCAATGGGACACGGCGATCTCGACCTGTTCGGCCCCGAGCGGGCCGGGATCAAACTCGATGCGTTGGAGGGGAGCGCCCTTCTGGAGGGCGGCGTAGGCTTTGATGGATTGGCTCATGACGTGAGCGGAGAGTAGGTACCCGCCACCGAACCGCCAGCAGTCGGTTTGGGCGGGGGTTCGGTTCGGGCCTGGGGCCGCGGCCGTCCCCGGCCGCTCGGGCGTATGGGATGCACGGGCCTGCCAACTGGCATTCCCGGCTCCACGTTCCTGATGGGTTGAGGCACCGTGGCTTCGTGGATTCCTCTCCCCGGCCTTGTTTCGCCCGAACGCCCGAGGGGCAAAGAAGGTTCACCGCCGAGAACGCAGGGACCGCAGAGTTCCGCAGAGACGGGTGGGTCCGCCTTGCGATGACTCTGCGTGCTCCGCGTCTCTGCGGTTCATTTGGTCGGACCGCTCCAACGAAGAGAACCGCGAATGCCCGGTTGCCCGGTTGGAAACTTCCATGACAGTCTTTGATCCGTCCCCGGCCGGTCAAACAACCGACCCGGACCGAATCCGAAATGGGCCAATCACTCCGGACAGAGCGATCAAACTCGCGCCAACGTGCGCGACGATAAAGCACATCTACATCACGCGAGGGGATAAGATGCCGGTGACCTTTCCTGAATCGATCAAGGAACAGCAAAAGGTGATCGCAAGTCTCGACTCCATTACCGCCGAAACCCAACGCCTCGCCGGCATCTACGAGCGGAAGCACGCCGCGCTGGAGGCGTTGAAGAAGTCGCTGCTGCACCAGGCCTTCACCGGAGAACTTTAAGCCCAAAAAGGACATGACCATTCAAACCGGCGGTAAACAGATTCTACTTCACGGCCTGGCCCTCATTCTGGCCGGGCTGGTCTTTGACTTTGCCCCGCCCTTGACGCCGTATCCCCGGCTCGCCCTCGGAGCGCACATCCAGTTTGTCACGAACGGCATGTTGGTGGTGGTGCTGGCGATCGTCGTGCTCAAGGTGCCCAACCGCGCCGGCCCCCGGTCGGTCCGGGTGATGGTGGTGTCGGCGTGGCTGACGTGGTTCATGGCCTTGTCCGAGGCCGCCAATGCCTGGTGGGGTGCCAACCAGATGCTCCCGATCGTGGCCAAGCAAGCCGGAGCCGCCGGGGCGGCGGCCTGGCAGGAAGCCGTGGTGAAGCTATGTCATCTGCCAGCGGCCCTGGGCCTGATCCTCTCGGTGACGCTGCTCATCATCGGCATCGCAAAACATCGAGCCGCGAGGGAATCGGAAGCCGCTCCATGAACGAAGCCGAGACCCGCGCTGAGCACATTGACCCCGCCTTGACGGCGGCGGGCTGGGGCGTGGTCGACGGGAGCCGCATCCGGCGCGACCTGGGGCGGATGGAGGGAGGGCATCGACGGCGCGGGAAGGCCCTGACGGCGGATTACGTACTGGATTTCGTGCTATCGCACTAGGTGAGCGAGGGCGTCGAGGAATTGGCTGTGGAAAAGCTGACTCCGCTGCTCCGCTTGAAATACCACGACGCCATTGCCGACGTCGTGGCGGATCTGGGGCCGGCGGAGGAGATCCGGTCGTTGTTCACCGGCTTCCAGCGGCCCCTGGACGAGGAGCCGGCCGCGGAAGCACCCCACGCGGCCTGAATGTCCGGCAGATCCAAAGGCGCATGCCTCCACAGGGCTTGGCGAAACTGTTTGCCACCCCATTCTGTCGTGGGCGTAATCAACGCCCAACTGCTGGCCGCAGCCCTGCGACCGCACCGCAGCGTCCCGATAGCTCAAATGGATAGAGCAACGGTTTCCTAAACCGTGGATCCAGGTTCAATTCCTGGTCGGGACACCATCCTCCTA
>CAMCFL010000269.1 GCA_945873715.1 Akkermansia muciniphila | reverse complement strand
GCCGGCCGAGTCCCAGTATGCGCGGCGCCTGGCCGAGAGCGGCTGTCGCGTCATCGTCCCGACCATTATTGACCGCAGCCGGGGACCGCACGTGGGACGGACCCGCATCAGCGCGCGTCAGTTTCTATACCACGCCGCGTTCGAGCTCGGCCGCCACCTTATTGGCTATGAAGTTCAGAAGGTTCTGGCCGCGGTGGACTGGTATGTCCAGGAGGGCCCTAAGACTGGCGGTTCGCGACGGATTGGCGTCATCGGATGGGGCGAGGGCGGGTTGCTCGCCCTGTATGCCGGGGCACTCGATCCGCGCATCGATGCCGTCGGCGTGAGCGGTTATTTCGAGGATCGCAATCGCCTCTGGGAAGAGCCGATCGACCGCAATGTCCATGGACTCCTGGAACAATTTGGCGACGCCGAATTGGCCAGCCTGATTGTCCCGCGCGCGCTTGTCATTGAGGCTGCGCGCGGTCCGCAGCTTACGATGACCTATAAGGACGGCGGTGCGCCCGCCCGTCTCAGAACTCCGGAGTTGGACGTCGTGACGCAGGAAGTGGCCCGCGCCCGCGTCCTCGTGCGGAATCTGAAGACCGCCGCCCCCATCGAACTGGTGGTGAGCGGCGATGGTTCCGGGCCTTTCGGAAGCGACCCTGCTTTGGCTGCGTTCCTCCGGGCGGCAGCCCCGGGCGCGAGCTTGGCTGCGTCGGGTGCCCGACCCGATCAACGCCGCACCCCGGTGGATGCCGCGGGGCGACAGCTCCGGCAGTTGACCGAAATGGATGAGCACAGCCAGCGCCTGCTGATGAACAGCCCTGAGGTCAGACGGGAGTTCATGAAGAAGCTCGATACGCGTTCACTCGACGCCTATACGCAGAGCATCGAGTGGTATCGGGAGTACTTCGCCGAGGAAGTCATCGGCCGCTTTGATCACCCGCTGCTGCCTCCGAATGTCCGGACCCGCAAGGCCTACGATGAAGAGAAATGGGTGGGCTATGAAGTGGTGTTGGACGTTTTCCAGGACGTGATCGCCTACGGCATCCTCCTCCTGCCGCGCGACCTCAAGCCGGGCGAGAAACGTCCGGTGGTGGTTTGCCAGCATGGGTTGGAAGGCCGTCCACAGGATATTGTCACGGGCAACAATCAGTTCTACCACGACTTCGCGGGCAAGCTAGCCGAGCGCGGGTTCATCACGTTCGCTCCGCAGAATCTCTACATCTTCGAAGACCGCTTTCGCACCCTCCAGCGGAAGAGCAATCCGCTCAAGAAAACGCTGTTCTCGACCATCGTTCCGCAGCACCAGCAGATAGTGAACTGGCTCAAGACCCTGCCGGGGGTGGACGCCCAGCGCATCGCCTTTTACGGCCTGAGTTACGGGGGCAAGTCGGCCATGAGGATTCCTCCGTTGGTGCCGGACTATGTGCTCTCCATCTGTTCAGCGGATTTCAACGAGTGGGTCGGCAAGAACGCCGCCACCGCGGGCACCGCCGGCCGTTACAGCTATGTCTGGGGCGGCGAGTATGAGATTTTCGAGTTCGATCTTGGCAGCACCTTCAACTACGCCGAGATGGCGGCCCTCATTGCCCCGCGGCCGTTCATGGTCGAGCGCGGCCATTTCGACGGCGTGGCGCCCGATGAAACCGTGGCCTGGGAATTTGCCAAAGTGAACTTCCTTTATGCCGCCAAGCTTGGTTTAGGTGACCGCTGTGAGATGGAAACGTTCGTGGGACCGCACACCATCAACGGCAAGGGAACGTACGAGTTCCTCCACAAACACCTCCGCTGGCCAAAGTGATCGAGGACGGACGTGAAGTTACCCCGCCGTTTCTGAGTCCGTGACCTCAGCCGGCGGTTTAGCCCTCACGCCAGCAACCTCTTCTTGGGAATCACCGCGTTGATCTGCGATGCGGCGCGGATTCCGATGGGGGAAACGTGGCCGTGCGTCGCGACGCGAATGCCCATCCCTTCCGCCAGCGAGGTCATCTTCAAGGTTTCGAGAGTTTCCCATTCTGTTAATCCATCGTCCGGAAGGCAGATGGTTTCAGGGCTTTTTTCTTCCAGTAGTCGTTGTTGTGAAATCGGTAGGGGCTGGGGTTGTAGTCGCCGACCAAATCCACTTTCGTGCCGCGGGCCGGAATCTTCTTCTCCAGGCCAACACACCAGTAAACGGCGTTGACCAGCATCCGTCGCGTGCCGGCAGAAGCCAGATCCGTGGACGATCCCATGGTGGTGGCGAACACCTTTCCCTTCGACCCGTTCGGCAGTTGATAGCTTTTGGTCCATGCCACCGGCGGTGGTGGATCGTTGGGATTGTAACGATCCTGTCCGCGATCAGCGGTGGGGTTGTGGCCGATGCCGGCTGCGACGTCGTCGGTCGGTCGCATCCCGAGAAACGCATCGTCTTCCAAGTAGGGGCCCGTGCGATTCATGCTCTGCCCGAGGATCACGGGCATGGAGTCGCCGGGCAACGGGAGCCGCACCGCGTACACATCGGTGGGTCCCCAGATATCGCCGTCGTTCAGGCCGCGGGTGAGGGGCGACTTGCGCGCCCCGGGAGCGATGAGACCGCGGGTGCTCTGATGATTATGGTTGCCATGATGGTAGAACCAGGTGTCGCCCAACACCATTCCGCCAAAGCCGCCAGCCCACGACTTTTGGTCGCCGTCATATTTCGGATCACGATGAACCCAATTGGTCGGGCCGTTGTAGCGGTAGTCGTAGTGCAGCCACTCGCGGCGTTCGACTGGAATCCGGAAGGCATGCGTGGCGGTGCGCAGGCCGAGAACCGGACGACCCGATTTCAGGTAATCATCGATCTCCCGCATCTGATCGTCCGGGAGATTGCGAAACCGCGTGGCAATGACCATCAGGTCCGCGGTCCGCAACGCCGCGAGGCCTGGGATGTTTGCCGAAATGTTGGGATTGATGATGCCGGTCTGGGGTTCAATGGCGAAGAGCACCGTGCAGTTGAATCCGTGGTGCAGGGCCAGAATTTTCCCCAACTGAGTCAAGGCTTCCTCGGAACGATATTCCTCGTCGCCGGAGATCAAGACCACCTGCTTGCCGCGGCCGGGCCCACTTTTTCCGGGGTGCCGCACCCACGAATCCTTGTCTGTCGCGGTGGCTCCGTTGGCTGGGGGTGGCGGAGTCGCCAGCGTGGGAGAGATGCAGCCCAGGAAGGCAACGAGCGAAATAACAAGAATGGGGTTCATGGGTGCAATTGGTTTTGTCGTGATCTGCTCCATCCGCCGCCCCTTTGGCAAGCCAATAGCGCTTCGCCGAAGAACCCACGCCGACTCGGCACAGAGATCACGCGAAAACGAGGAGCCAGAGACACCAGCGAATGTGCGGAACGTGAAGGGTGTATTAAGTTGCTGACGCTCCGTCACCGGACGCATTTTTGTTTGACCCAGGTTTCGCTCCGCCTTCATTTTCGTCGCTATGAAACCCAATTGCTGATTCCTTTCCCACCGATCACCCACCGAACATCTCTTATGGTAAAACTTATCGCCCTCTTGAAACGCAAGGCCGGCATGTCACGTGAGGAGTTCAAACGGCGCTGGTTGATCGATCACACCAAGCTCTCCTCACAGCTGCCCGATTGCCGCGAGTATCGCATCAACCTTGCCCTCGATCATCAACCGGACGGGGACGGCATCGAGCCGCTCTACGATGGCACGGCCGAATTGTGGTGGGACAGCGTCGCCGCCATGGAGCGTTGCTTTTCCACGGAGATCGCCGGTATCGCTGGTCGGGATGCCGATGCCTTTTGTGACATCCGTATCCACATCTTCACGGAGGAATTCAGCGTGATCCACGGGGGTAATGCGGTGCAACCCCCGCAACTCCGAACCACTCCATGAACTCTGATCCGCGCGTGTGCGTGGTCGGGAGTTCCATGCACGACCAAATCACCCGGGCGGCCCGGCTGCCGAATCCTGGAGAGACTCTCGTGGGCAGCAGCTACGTCACCGGCTTTGGCGGCAAGGGTTCCAACCAGGCGGTCATGGCCGCGCGTCTGGGCGCAAGGACGACGATGGTGGTCAAGCTCGGCAACGATGCGATCGGGAAGGAGACGGCCCGGCACTACGCCGAAGAACAGATCCACACGGAGTTTGTTTTCTTCGACGACCGGCTGTCCTCCGGCGTCGCGCCGATCTGGGTGGACGAGAACACGGGGCAAAACAGCATCCTCGTCGTGCCCGGCGCGAACCAGGCGCTGACTCCGCAGGAAGTGCGGCGGGCCACCGTCTCCCTGCAGTCCGCCCAGGTCGTGGTCTGCCAGATGGAGGTCCCTATGGAATGCAACCTCGAGGCTTTCCGGATCGCCAAGGAGGCACCCGCGGTGGTGACCATCTTGAACCCGGCGCCCAGCGGGCTGGTGTCCGATGAATTGCTGCGCCTGACCGACCTGCTGGCACCCAACGAAAGCGAAGCTGCGACGCTGACCGGATTACCGGTTTCAAATGTCGCTGAGGCGGAGCGAGCGGCCCGTGCGTTGCAGGCACGCGGGGCCCGCACAGTCCTGATCACGCTCGGCGCGAATGGCGCCCTGGCCGTGACTCAGGATGGCGAAGTGATTCATGTCGCGGCGCCGGCGGTGAAGGCGGTGGATACCACCGGTGCGGGGGATTGTTTCATCGGCAGCCTGGCGTATTTCATGGCGGCGGGCTTCGGTCTGCGATCCGCCATGGAGAAGGCCTGCGTCATCGCCAGCCGCAGCGTCACCGCGATGGGCACGCAATCATCGTTTCCCGGCAGGAACGAACTGGATCCGAAGTTGTTTGCCGGCCCTGCCTGAAGCAGCCGTTCGGGTTACGGCTTAACCCCCATCGCGGCAGCCAGGGCCTTGTGCATCACGGCGGCGTCGGGCAGGACGCCGGTCCAGTATTGCACGCCGAGCACACCCTGATTCACCAGCATCGAAAGGCCATCCAGGGTCTTGCAACCGCGCGCGGTGGCGTCGCGGAGCAGGCGGGTGACGGGCGGACTGAAAACCACGTCGGCAACAATCTGTCCGGCTTTCAGAGTGTTCACATCCAAGGGCAGTCGCGCCTCGGCATCGTAGAGCCCGATCGACGTACCATTGATCACGATGTCCGTCCCGGCGGGCAGGGCGAAGTCCGACGTCCAGTGGATCAGTTCGGCCTGGCAGCGGAGTTTGCTGACCAGCGTGTCGAGCAACTGGCGTCCGCGTTCCGGCGTGCGGTTGACGAGGATGAAACGTCCCACCCCTGCCAGCGCGAGTTCCACCGCGACCGCGCGCGCCGCTCCACCGGCACCGAACAGCACGACGGTTTTTCCCTTGGGATCGGTGAGGTCAGTCAACGAACGCAAGAAGCCCTTTCCATCCGTGTTCTCCCCGATC
>CAMCFL010000268.1 GCA_945873715.1 Akkermansia muciniphila | reverse complement strand
CGTGGTCTCGATGCCGCCGTCGTCCTGTTCGTATCGGGTCTTGGCGGGCAGGAGCAGCACCTCTTCCAGAGCGGGCTCCATCATCTGATCGACCAGCACGATGTCCTGGTGCACCCGGACGGGGAGGTTCCGGAGGGCGGCGGCGACGTGGGCCGGATCGGGCAGGGTCCGGAGGAAGTTTCCGCCCAGGCAATAGAGGAGGTCGAGTTCGCCTCGGCCAGCGGCCTCCACCATCTCGACCGAGGTCAGACCGGGCCAGTTTGGGATGGGAAAGCCGTAGGTGGCTGCGAGTTCGGCGAGATTGGCCGGGGTCAGGGGCTTGCCACCGGGGAGGGCGGTCGAATAGCAGCCCATCTCGGCCCCACCCTGAACGGACGAATGACCGCGGATGGGCATCAGGCCGGTTTTCTCGCGTCCGACGTAGCCGCGGGCGAGGCCTAGGTTGAGGACCATGGAGACGGCGTCGGCTCCGTAGACGTGCTGGGTGATGCCCATGCTCCAGACGAAGACGGCGTTGCGGCTCTGGCGGAGGAGTTGGGCGAACTCCTGCATGGCGGCCCGGGGAAGTCCGGCGGCGGGCTCCAGTTGGGCGAAATCAAGCCGTCGGATCTCCGCGGCCAATTCGTCCCAGCCGCGGGTGTGGGTACGGATGAAATCGTCGTCGAGGCCGCCTTCATCAAGCAGCACCTTGAGTACGCCGTAGATGAAGGGGATGTCACCGCCCTGACGGACGGGGAACCACCAGTCGGACATGCGGGTGCCGAACACGGCGCTCCCGGCGTTGCTTGGCACCCAGTAGCGGCGCATGCCCGGCTCCATGTAAGGGTTCACGATGGCGACCTGCGTGCCGAGTTCGCGGGCTTCCAGCAGGTACTTGGTGGAGACCGGTTGATCATTGGCCGGGTTGGATCCCCAGAAGACGATCAGATCGGTGCCGTACCAATCCTTGTAGCTGCACGTGCTGGCCGTAACGCCAAGGGCATGCTTCATGGCCCCGGTGCTGGGCGCGTGACAGAGTCGGGCAGCGTTGTCGACGTGGTTGGTCCCAAGGAATCGCGCGACCTTCTGCGCCATGTAGTAGACCTCGTTGGTCACGCCACGCGCCGTGACGAAGAAGGCCAGGCGCTTCGGGTCCATCGCCCGGATGCGCCTCGCCAGACGGGCGTTGGCTTCGTCCCAGGAAATCCGGCGGAATCCCGGGGCCCCCTTTTCGCGCACCATGGGCCAGGGAATGCGGCCGAGTTCGCGAAGCTGGGCATTGTCCCAACCGGTGTCGTCGCCGCGGGCCCCGCGCTGGGCAGCGAGCTGTTGACGGAACTTCTCCAGGTCGGCCAACGGTGCCGGATCGAGCTCCGGCATGGTGTTGAGTCGGAGCAGATTCATCCGGGTCATGCACAAGTGGACCCCGGTCAGGGTCCAGTCGTGCAGACCCGCGACGCCGAGCGCGCATCCGTCGCACACCCCGCGGCTGAGGACCTTCCATGCGTACCCGAGGTTGTCGCGGTTTCGCCAGAGGATGGTCGCCATGTCCCGGAAATGCGTCGGCTTGTCCTGCCCAAGTCCAAACGGGACCAGATCGCGGGCACGGTCGCTCCAGGTGGATTTCAGGCGATGTGACATGGCGGGATCATGAGCCGGAAGCGGGGAGAGATGCCAGAGTCTCCTCACGTCGACGCCTACGGGTGGGCGACGAGGTGACGAGGCTCACTTCAATCGGGCGGGGGACGTTCGGGGGTTGGGGTGCGTCCGGATGGAAGTCAGAGTCTCCTCACGTCGACGCCTGCGGGGTGGGCGTCGCGGTCTGCCTCAGCGCTTCTCGATCGTGAAGTAATCGCGGAGTTGTCCGCGGTCGCCGATGAAGCGGATGTCGGCGCGGAGGCCGTCGAAGTCGAGGATGACGGATCCGAGTTTGTTGAGGGAAACCCAGTTGGCGGGGTGATTGAGTTTCCCGCCCGAGGTTTGGCCGGAGCTTCCGGCGCACAGATACACGGCACCCTGATGCGGGGCATTGCCGCTGCCCTTTTGGAAGGATCCATCCAGGTCGATCCGGCCGCTGCCCGGATTGAGGATCATGGAAGGCAGGAGATTGGTGGAGTAACCGTAATGGCCGTTCAGGAAGTAGGAGCGTTCGTAGCTGTGGGAGTGCCCGGTCAGGACCAGATCGACGCCGCCCGCTTCGAGGATCGGAAGGAAGTTCTCGCGCATGTCCACCATGCGTCCGCTGGAGTCGGAGATCCTGTCCGAATCATGCGATCCCTTGGTGTAGGGCGGGTGATGGAAGAATGCGACGATCCAGTCGCGGGTGGTGGCGGCGAGATCGGCGCGAAGCCAACTGGCCATGGCTCCGTCCTTGGTGCGGTCGGTATCCTCGGAATCGAGGCAGACGAAGTGGAGGTTGGCGTAGTCGAAGGAGTAATAGGCCTCGGTGCCGGAGGCGAGGCCGCCGGATTGGCCGAGGGTGGGCAGGGTGAAGATGTCGTAGTAGGGACCGGAAAGCGTGGGAGAATCGGCGTGCAGGGCGTCGTGATTGCCGAGGGTGGGCCAGAGGGGGGCCTGACGGAGGAGGGCGGCATAGACGTTGAAGACCGCGCGTTGGTACTGGGCGTCGGTGCCGGAAGAGTAGGCGTTGTCGCCCAGCATCAGCCAGAGATCGGCCGGGCGCTGGCGGTGGATCTCATAGAAGGCGTTGCGGACGTTCGCCTGGTTGGTGGACGCGGTGCCCGGATCGCCGACGGCCCAGACCCGGACGGGTTGGACGGTGCCAGCCGTGGGTGGAGTGATGAAAGAGTACTCGGGAGCCTCGGGGGTGATCCAGCGATTGGTCTCGGTGCCGAGGGCGTAGTAGTACCGGGTGTTGGGCTTGAGGCGGCTGAGTTGGACGACATGTTCGCTGAGACTGCCGGCGTGGCTGACCCGGTTGGTCGCGCTGGTGGGAGTCAGACCCCACCGGACATAGCCCTTGCAGTCCTTGTCCGTCCGCCAGCGGATCACCATTGAAGTCGGAGTGGGCAGTTGAAGGTACGGCCCACGCTCCAGCTTTTCGGCGTGGAGCGGGAATCCCCCGGCGATCATCCATCCAAGCAGTCCCATCCACAGGTGGCAGCGCATCCTCATCAGCGGGGTGAAGTTCCGGGGTTTTTGGGTTCCACGGCAAGCTTTGCGTCCAGTTCCCGACGGAGCTCCTCGGAGGCAATGGTCCGGCGCAGGCGCTCGGGAAGCCGGTCCAGCGCAGCCAGGGCCCGCCGGTAGTCCTTTCGAGCCTCGGCCAGACGTCCGGCATTCCGGAGCAGGTCGCCCCGCCGCGTGAGCCAACGCTCGTTTCGTTCGACGCCTTCCAGGATGGCATCGATCCGGAGTACGGCCGCCGTCGTATCGCCGCCCTGTTCCTCCAGTTCGAGGGCGTACCGTTGCAGCGAAGGCACGGGACCCATCCGCCGCAGGCCTTCATCGATTCCTGCCAACGCCTTCCGCCAGGCGTTGGTGTCGGCCATCAGGATCGTCCGGGCGCGGGAAAGAAAAAGATCCGGGCGCGGGGATCGGGAACCGGCGATGACCCGGTCCCATTCCGGTACCGCATCGGCGGGCCGTCCGCTGCGCACGAGGACATCGGCGCGGGCGGCGCGGGCGAGGAGGTTGGTGCCTTCGGCGGAGAGGGTGCGGTCGAGGAGTTGAAGGGCCTCCGGGAGTCGATCCTGATCCCGGGCGACGAGCGCGAGTCGGAGTCGGGCGGGTTGGCAGGCTGGGTTGTTGGACAGGGCTGCCTCGAAATCGATGCGGGCGTTGGTGAGATCGCCGTGGCTCCGGTAGCGTTCGCCGCGGTTCAGATGGAGTTGGACGTCTCCCGGTTTCAGCGCCAGTTCCGCGGTCAACGCGAGGATGACCTCATGGTCCGGTCCATGGGCCGGGAGGCGGGCTGTGGCGAGGGCGAAGGCCAGGAGCAGGAGGAACCACATCCGGAGCGACAGGCTTGCCGCCGGAAGGGCAGCCTGCCTGTCCGGGTGCCCAGGGCTGGCGGGCCGCCAGTCCCCCCATTGGGAGAGGAAGGGGGAAGTGGCAGCGTTCCCCGTCTGGCCCTCGGGGCTGGCAAGCTTCCAGCTCCCCCGTTCCATGGGCTTCCAGGACATCATCGATTCCGTCTTCAGATTTCGACCCGACCTTCGAAGACGAAGGTGGCCGGTCCGTTGAGTTCAACCTCGGTGAATTGCCCGTCCTTTTCCTGGAACGAGACGGCAAGTTCGTCGCCTCCCTGGACCTGGACGCGCACCGGACTGGTGAACCCATGGACCCGGGAGGAGACCAGGGCGCTGGCGGTGACGCCGGTGCCGCAGGCGAGGGTCTCGCCTTCGACTCCCCGTTCATAGGTCCGGACGCGGATGAACCCGGGACCCTTGATCTGGACGAAATTGACGTTGGTTCCGCGCGGCTTGAAGTGGTCGTGATGGCGGATCTCCGCCCCCAGTTGCTGGACCATGGCCTGATCGGCATCGGGCACGTACACCACGGCATGGGGCACGCCGGTGTTGAGCGAATGCACCGGGAGGATGCCGGTCCGGGTGGAGACGTGTTCGTCGAGTCGGAGGCTGTGCGGGGGAGTGAGTCGGACGGTGACGCGTTCCCCCTGGACCTTGGCCTGAATGACGCCGGCCAGACTTTCAAAGGAGAGGTCGGCCTGGGTCCGGCCGGTGACCCGCTGGACGTAGCGCGCGAAGCAACGGGCTCCATTGCCACACATCTCGGCATCGGAACCATCCGAGTTGTAGAACGTCCAGGCCCAGTCGGCCCGGCCCGAGGTGCAGGGAACGAGCAGCATCAGACCATCGGCCCCGACGCCGAACTGCCGGTGACACAGTCGGGCAACCTGCTCGCGGGAGAGCGAAATGCTGCGGTCGCGGTTGTCGGCCAGGATGAAGTCGTTGCCGGCCCCGCTCATCTTCACGAAATCCAACATCATTGACGCGAGGCTAGCGCAGGGGGGGCAGGGGGAACAAGGCAGGGGAAGATCGTCCTGCCGCTTGGCGAAGGGGTGTATCCTGGCTAGTCCGTCCTGGGAGTTCGGCGGCGCTGGACCTGACCTCGCCGCTGACGGACGGTTGGCGGCCTACCTCCATGCCACACACCAGAGGCGCCGCCGCGCACGCAGTACTCCGAAAGTCGGATAGCGTCCGGCGGGCGATCTGAGGCAAGATGAACCCGTTCGGTTCCAGTTTAGGCAGGTGGGTGGGCAGATGAGACTGGGTCTGTCGGGAATTTGGAAATCGAAGGAGCGCCGGGGACCCTAGGGGTAAGGTTCCCGGCGCTCTTGCGTCTGGGGAGAAATTTTGTCCTTGATGCGCGTCGCGCGAAGAAGCGGGCGAGGACGCCCG
>CAMCFL010000267.1 GCA_945873715.1 Akkermansia muciniphila | reverse complement strand
CATGTTCACCTGGCCTTCGGAGCCACCATTTCGGGCGGTGGCAGCTGCGAGATCGGAGATTACGCCGGCATCAGTGCCGGGGTCCGCCTGGTCACCGGCTCCGAGGACATCCACGGCGGATTGACCAATCCGACGATCCCGCCGGAGTTCCGCAGTGTCGTGCGTTCACGGGTACAGATCGGTGCCCATGCGCTGCTCTTCACCAACACGGTGGTCCTGCCCGGGGTGAGCATTGGCGAGGGGGCTGTGGTTGCGGCGGGATCGATCGTCCACCGCGATCTCAAGCCATGGAGCGTGTACGCGGGCAACCCGCTGGTGTGCATCGGACCGCGGGAGGCAGGCCCGATCCTCGCCGCCGCGGCACGGTTGGAAGAACAGGAACGGGGCGGGTGAACCCAGAGCCAAGAGTATTATCCGCAGATGGCGCAGATGGCGCAGATCAGGGAGGAGTGAGTGTGGCGTCGAAGGCGGGGAAGAGCCCTCACTCTCCCGGCGTGTTTGCCGCCGCCGAAGAGGGGCCTTTGATCTGCGCCATCTGCGGATAAGCCACCCAGTTGATCCAGCGTGGATTCTTGGATCCGTGGATGCCCCTTCCCCCGCCCGTGTGCCCCGCACTCCCAAGCGATCGAAGGCGGTCTTCATCCCGGAGGGATGGGAGCGATTAGCCCGGGGTCAGCGAAGCGCCACCCCGGGGAATGCGGGCGAAAGGACGATCAACCCCGGCAGGGGTTGCAGATCTGCCACCCCTCCGGGGTAGGAATTCATTGGAGCATGTGACCCGGGGTATCGCTTCGCTCACCCCGGGCTAATCGCTGAAACGCCTCCGGCGTAGGCGAAAAGAGGTTCTTCATCTGCGCCATCTGCGCCATCTGCGGATAAACCACCTCTACCCCGGTTGAATCCGCGTGGATCCGTGGATCCGTGGATGCCAACCTCCCTTCCAGCCCGTGGTTGTGAATCGCATCTCCTGCCCCCTTGTCGAACGGGCTCTGAGCCGTCATCGTTCCCGTCCAATGGACGTTCGTGCCCGCATCGAATCCCTCGTGGTTTCTGTGAATCACAGAAATGGGGGGAACCTGGTCCGACTCGACTTTTCCCTCCGCCTGCTGGATCCGGCGGTGGGTCTCGATTCACTCGACCTGGCGGAGGTGATGGTGGATCTGGAACGTCAGATGGGGCGGTCCCCCTTTGATTCGCCGCGCCCGCCCCGGACCTGGGACGAACTGGCCGTGGTTCTGGAGAATTGCCCGGCATGAAATCCCTTTTTGTCCTCAGCGCGCTGGTGGCGGTGCTCTGGGTGTTTCCCAAGCTCTGGTACACGCGCACCGATACGGGGCAGGCGGTGCAATGGCTCGCCGAGCAAACCAATGCCCCGGCATGGACCTACGCCGAGATCGGAGTGGACAAGTCCGCCGAGCGGCTGTTGGTCGCCGACCGGCTGATCAACGGCGAGTTCCGCAAGTCGGACCGGAGTTCGCCTCCGATCCGGGTCTTTGGTGCCCGTCGCTTCAAGGAGGATCCGAAGGAGATCGGGCTTTTCGTCCACACTCCTGATCGCTGCTGGGTTCAGTCTGGATGGAACCTGGGGGCTGTCTCCCCGGACTATATCGAAGTCGAACTTCACGGGCGTAAAGTCGGGTTTGAGCGTCGGGTGTTCACGGTCCAGGGACAGGAGGAGCTCGTGTATTTCGCAGGACTCGTCGGAGGTCAGACCTTGCCGTACCGACTCGACCACAACTTCTCCGTCAGTCGGCGGGTGGTGGAGGCGGGTGCCAAGGATCGGATCACCAAAGCCAATCGCTGGAACGACTCCGTGCTTTGGCGGCGGGTGATGGATTCCTTTGTCTCGCGGCGACCCTTGCTCGGGCCGAAGCAGTTCCTCCGCATCTCGACCCCGGTAATCGTCGGTGACCTGAAGGCGGCGGATCGCCGATTGCAGGAAATGCTGCCGCTCTGGCTCAAGCCGGAAGATGCCGCTGTCACCCAAACCCAGGCCCGCCGATGAGCCAGACCAAGGCCGCAAGACCCCGGGTGGATTGGCGAAGCCTGGGGCTTCTCCTCCTGCCGTCCTGGTTCGCCGCCGGATGGCTGATCTACCAGACCAGCTGGTACTGGTCGCACAAGCCGGACATGAACTTCGGCTGGATCGTGGTCCTGCTGTGCGGGTTCATGATCACGGAAGTCGCTCCTGAACTCCCTCCACCGCGCCTCCGATGGACCTTCCCGTCCGTCGTGCTCGCAGTTGTGGGACTGGCCTTGCTGCTCCTGTTCCAGCTCTATCAGGCAGCCTTCGGCACCATGCCCGCCAGCCTCATGGCCCTTGCCTTCGGCAGCATGTCGATCATCAGCGCCAACCTCCTGTACGTCTACGGACCGGCCAGCCTGGGGACGCTCGGGTTTGCGTTCTACTTCCTCCTGATTGCCCTGCCCCTGCCCTCCTTCATCCAATCCCTCGTCGTCTCCAACCTGCAGAATTTCGTGGCGATGATGGACGAGGAACTCCTGAACATCATCGGCATCCCCGCGCAGCGCCAAGGCAGCGTCATCCAACTTTCCACCGGCCAGGTCGGAGTGGACGATGCCTGCAGCGGGTTCAGATCGCTTCAGTCGTCCATCATGGCTGCCTTGTTCATTGGCTTCCTGCTCTTCAAGACCTGGGGATGGCGCATTGCCCTCGGCTTCCTGTCGGTATTCCTGGCGATCCTCGGCAACCTGGGGCGGACCTTCTATCTCTGTTATCAGGGTGCCTCCAAGGGCACGGATGCGGTCAAAGGCGTGCATGACGCCGCCGGTTGGTCGGTCATGATCTTTACCGCGGCCGGCGTGGGTCTGGCGGCGTGGATCGTCCAAAAACTCCAACGCACGCAGGCTGCCTACGCCGCCGAAGTGGCGGCGGAGCAGGACGAAGAAGAGACCGAACCGGTCTAGGCCCAATGAGTGCCTCTTGTCAGCTCGGGCTGCCCGGGTGGACGCGTCTCGGACGGTATCGCTCCCGCGGACGATTCCCGCGGAAAAAGCGGCTGTTTGATCTCGGGTTGCTCTTAGCGTCGGCACCGTTCTGGATCCCGCTGCTGGCCCTGGTGGCTCTGCTGGTCCGACTCCGGTTGGGTTCACCCGTGCTCTTCCGACAGGATCGAACCGGTCTTGGTGGACGCATCTTCGGCATGATCAAGTTCCGATCCATGACCGACGAACGCGATGCCACGGGCAACCTGCTCCCGGATGCCACGCGTCTGACGCCCTTCGGCCGGTGGCTGCGTTCCTCTTCGCTCGATGAATTGCCCGAGTTGATCTGCATCCTCAAGGGCGACATGTCGCTGGTCGGACCCCGCCCGCTCCTGCCCCGGTACCTGCCCCGGTATTCGCCCGAGCAAAGCCGACGCCATGATTCCCCCCCCGGATTGACGGGCTGGGCTCAAATCAACGGCCGCAATGCCCTGACCTGGGAGGAGAAATTTCGGCTGGACGTCTGGTACACAGAAAATGCCGGCGTCGGCCTCGACCTGTGGATCCTGCTCAAGACGATCGCCAAGGTCGTCCGTCGTGACGGGATTTCCGCCGCCGGTGAGGCCACCATGCAGGAATTCCAGGGGACACCCGACCGCCACGGCTAATTGGCAACAACCGGTTTGAACAACAACGACGCAACGGCAGCCACGTCCGGACCAGTTCTTTTCTTTACGTGGTGTTCGCCGCGCCGTGGTTGTGAATCACCTCTCCCGCCCCAACCGGTTTGAACAACAACGACGCGACGGCAGCCACGTCCGGACCGGTACTTTTCTTTACGTGGTGTTCGCCGCGCCGTGGTTGTGAACCACGTCTCCTGCCTCAGCCGGTTTGAACAACAACGACGCGACGGCAGCCACGTCCGGACTGTTTCCTTTCTTTACGTGGTGTTCGCCGCGCCGTGGTTGTGAATCACCTCTCCCGCCCTAGCCTTGCGCCGTGGGGGTGAACCCGCAGCGGATCAAACGGAGTCGGCAAACTTCTGCATCGCTTCTTCCTGCTTCTCGATGCTCTCCACCAGCTTGAACTGGGTGCGGGCGCGATCGAGGTTGTGGTTCGGCCGATGCACCCGGAAGTACCTGTCTCCATTGAGGTAATCGGTGAGGAACCGGAGACCGATGGTAAAGGTCATGAGCTTGCCCGAGAAAGCGATCAACGCGCGTTCATGCTTGTTGAGCATGGGACCCGTGGCTTCGAGGTAGCCCCGGCACAACTGGCGGAACAGGGGCATCCTCATCTGGACCTTTGAAAGGTCCAACTCGTCCTCCAGAGTCGGACTGGTGGTGGTGCGGACCATGTCGCCGAAGTCATAGAGGGCGCACCCGGGCATGACCGTATCCAGGTCCACCACACACTTGGCCTGCTCGGTGACGGCATCGAGCATGACATTGTTGAACTTGGTGTCGTTGTGAGTCACGCGTTCCGGGATCTGGCGCTTGGCCATCGCCTTCAGGATGACGTCCACCATCTTCTCCCGGTCCTGGGCAAACTCGATTTCCGCTGCCGACTCCCCGGTCCGCTGGCACACATCCGCGTTGGCCGCGGCCGTCATGGCATCGAATCGGCGGCGTGAGTGATGAAAGTAGGGGATGGTCTCCGCAAGGCGTTCTCCGGGGAGATCTGACAACTGGGTCTGGAACTCACCAAACGCTCGGCCCGCCTCGTAGGCCTGGGGAGGCAAAGTGACCGATTCGAAGCTGCGGACGCCCTCCACAAAGACGAAGGTCCGCCAGTATTGACCCGCCCCAGTCTTGTGATGGGGAGCGCCGGCAATCGATGGAACCACCGTCAACACCCGGCGGCTGACGTCGGATTGTCCGGCCTGTTCCAGCTTCTGACGTTGATGCCGGGTCACCCGTTGGATGTTGTTCATCACCGCATCGGGATCCTTGAAGACCTCGGTATTGAGCTTCTGATGGATGTAACGGACCCTCGAACCGCCTTGGTGGTAGGTCGCGATATAGGTCTCGTTGATATGCCCGATCTTGCACGGCTCCACATGCTGGAGATCGCCATAGATCTGGAAGTAGCGCGTGATGTCGCGAAGCTGAAAGAGATCGTAGGAAGCCATGGAATTGAAGCTTGGAGAGCCTACCGGATACTTGTGCTCGGCGACAACCATCCGCTTCTTCGGAGGTAGCGGCCGAACGTCTCCGAGCCAACTTCACTTTTCACTTGCCGGAACTCGGCCGCACGGGCCCAAGTTCCGTAAAGGCTGCTAGGAGCATGAGAAACGCCAGATGGTTAGCCGGGATCTGGAATGGAAAGTCAAACCGAGCGTGGACAAGCATCCCAAGAAAACCCAACCCCAGCATCCATGGAACCTCTGGAATGATTGGCACCCGACCACTTCCTTGGCGGACAATCGGAGC
>CAMCFL010000266.1 GCA_945873715.1 Akkermansia muciniphila | reverse complement strand
CCCCCGGGTTCATCGAGCGGTTCGATGAGGCCTGGCTGAGTATCAATTCACGGGGGGGAGCGTGGTTGCGGTAGGGATATCGCCACATGAAGACACTCGAGATCCCCGATTCCCTCCCGGTTGCCGCTTCCGCGGCGAAGGAACAACCTTCGGTTCGTCCCAACCCGATCCCAGCGTGGGTGCGGTGGGGCTACACGGCATTCATGGCGGTGCTGGTCCCGGTCTACTGGGCGAACTATGGGCCGACCAACTTCCTCTATTTCTGTGACGTGGCACTGTTCCTGAGCCTGGTGGGCGTCTGGACCGGGCGCAGCCTCCTCATCTCGATGCCGGCGGTGGGGATCATCCTCCCGCAGATCCTGTGGTGCGCCGACTTCGTGGCGCAGGCGATGGGCCTGCCGCTCCTGGGGATGACGACCTACATGTTCGATGAGAACCGGTCGCTGTTCCTGCGCGGCCTGTCGCTCTTCCACGGATGGCTGCCCTTCCTGCTGCTGTTCCTTGTGCGGCGGGTGGGCTACGACGCACGCGCGCTGAAGTCCTGGACCGCGGTCGCATGGCTGTTGTGCGTGGTGAGCTTCCTGTGGCTCCCGCCGGCGGGCGCGGTGCTGTCCGACGCGAAGATCCCAGTGAACGTGAACTATGTCTGGGGCTTCGACGACGCGAAGCCGCAGGCATGGATGGCGCCGGGGCTTTACCTCGCCGCCTGGATGACCGCGCTGGCGGTGCTCGTCTATTTCCCCACCCATTGGATCCTCACCTGGTGGGCGGGTCGGCCGGAGCATTCCAGCCTCACGAAGCTGCCGTGATTCGTAAGGGGCAATGGGGTCAGATCTGTAATGTTGACAATTCAATCCGAAATCTCGATCTCGCTCCAAGCCGGGACCGCTGAGATTGGATCGGGAAGCAGCCTTCAAAGGAGCGGGAGTCGGGCCATCAGGGATTCGTGGCTGCCGCTTCCCGGGTTCGTGCATCCCATACGCCCGAGTTCGGCCAGGGAGGCTGACCGCGGATAGCACGGTTGGCCGCGGATGCCGAAGCGTCAGGTTCCCTTCGGGTGTCCCCATCTGTGATATCCCGCGATCCGCGGTCAGAACTTCGGGTTGGAACCTGGGCAATGGAGGGTCGGCCGAAACGGCTCGTTCAGCGCGATGGTTCCGGTGAGTGCCTGGCTGGTGGCTGAACTGGATCCCAGAAGTCATGTCCTCCTCCGCCTCGCGCGTTCCTCCCGGCCATCTTGGCCGCATGATCCTCTTCCAAACCACGAACTCCGCAGACGCCATGAGCAAGCCGACGATCGAAGTTCAGGGGGGACATCATCGTCGTTGCCCATGAACCGGCGCGGGACGTGATGAAGCCTGCGGCCACACGCTGCGCGAACTGGCCAGAGGAGGGATTCGGTGCGGGTCGCGCGGGAGGCAATGTCGGTATACCGTCGCGCCATTGAATCTGGTGCTGATCCTTTTCTCCGCGGTTTCCTTCCTGGGATACGGCTCGGCCTGCTTTTGGTCCCCGTACATCGAGCGGGAATTTGACCGCTATCGGTTGGGACCACAGCGACTGCTGGTGGGAGGACTGCAGTTGGCTGCGGCGCTGGGTTTGTTGGCGGGCCTGTCCCAGCCGTGGATGGGGCGCGCCGCGTCGGGGGGACTCGCGTTGATGATGTTGGTCGCCGTCGGCGTGCGCATCCGTATCCGGGATTCGCTGCTGCAGACGATCCCAGCCCTGGTTTACCTGGCGCTGAACGCCTACCTGAGTCTGGTGGCGTACTGAGAGCATCCCCTGGGGCGTCCCGAGGGGCGTCCGCCGTTTAGAGCAGGGCGATGGCGGTGCACATCGCGAGGATGGCGATGGCGGGCAGGGACTTCTTGATCGGGTCCTGCACCTTGAGGTGCATGCCAAGGGCCCCGAGCATCAGCAGACCCAAGCCGATCGCCGCCAGTTGGGCGATGCGTGGGAACCAGAGGGAGGCGATGAGCGCGAGAGCCAGGCTGACCTTGATGACGCCGACCACGCACATGAACCAGAACGGCAGTCCGTAGGCGGCGAACTCCTCGCTCAGGTTGGTTGCGGTGCCACCTCGAAAGGGGGTTGGCCGACCCGAGCGAAACGTCCAGACACTCAGGATCGCAAGGGCCACACTCAGCTTCAGGGCGATCAGGAGGTATTCCACGGCGTGAGATCCAGCATGCGAGATCCGGGCGGATCTACTGGTCATCAGCCTGCGCCGCGTCGTGTATCGCAGCAAGCCAATCTCCTGCGCTGGGTCATGGGTGGCGCATCTTGAGTTGGTCATGGATGTAGGCCGCCTGCCCTCAGGCGGCGATGTGAAAACGCCCGCTGAGGGCAGCGGGCCTACAACGGTGACAACAAACTCAAGCTGCACCCTGATGGTGGTCCATTGGGACAACGCCTCCGAAGGTGCCGGCTCAACCGGTGGTGCGCAGGCCGCTGGCGATGGCGTTGATGGTGAGGAGCAGTTCGGGGAAGACGGTGTTCACGACCGTTTCGTCGCCCGACTGCAAGGCGGCCCGCCATTGGCGGAGCAAGGCAATCTGTTGCCGGTGCAGGATCCGCAGGGGGGTGGCCCGCAGGGCCAGTGTCCGACCCAGACGCGGACGGCGTCCGGCGAATGCGGCACCTCTCAACCGACGCAACTGTTGTTCGGTCCGGTTCCACTCGATTTCCACCCGGGACCACACCCGTTCGCGGATGGCGGGATCTTCGACCAGGCCGGCGTACTCGCGCATGACGTCGAGGTCACTGCTGGCCATGGAGGTCTCGATGTTGGTCAGCAGGTAATGAAGGAAGGGCGAGGTCCCCAGATGGGCCCGGAGAGTGTCGACTTCCTCCGTCGAGAGCGCGGCGAGGGCGCTGCCGGCTCCATACCATCCGGTCAGGTAGAAGCGGGCCTGGGTCCAGGAGAAGACCCAAGGGATCGCCCGGAGATCGGCCAGGCTGGATTGTCCGGTCCGACGTGACGGGCGGGAACCGATGCGGGTGTTCTCCAGGGCGTCGAGGGGCGTGGCCTGGCGATGAAAGGTGAGGAATCCTTCGGTCTCCAGCAGGGAGCGGTACTCCGCCCGAGAGCCGGCAGCGAGGTGATCCATCAGCGGGATCAGGTCGGCGGGAAAGGGACTGGCCTTCCGATGCTGGCAGGTGGTGGCGGTGACGCCGGCCAGCAGCAGTTCGAGGTTGTGACGTGCCGTTCCCGGGTTGCCGTACTTCTGGGCGATGCTCTCGCCTTGTTCGGTCAGCCGGATGGATCCGGAAAGGGAACCGGGAGGAAGGGCTTCGAGGAAGCGGTGGGTCGGGCCGGCACCGCGGCTGATCGTCCCGCCGCGCCCGTGGAAGAACTGGATCTGGACCCCAGCCTGTTCACCGACCTGGGACAGGCGGGTCTGGCCCCGTTGCAGCGCCCACTGGCTCGCCATGATGCCGGCGTCCTTGTTGGAGTCGGAATAGCCCACCATGACCTGCTGACGGGGGTGTCCGGGACGTCCGGCGCGATTCGCGTGGAAGGCCAGGCTGGCCCGCGTCACCGGGAACTCAAGGAAGGCCCGGAGCATCTCCGGTCCGCGTTCCAGGTCTTCCACGGTCTCCAGCAGGGGAACCACCGGAAGCAGACAGACCATTCCCTCGGGGAACAGGCGGAGCAGGCCCGCCTCACGGGCGAGGACGTACACCGTCAGCAGGTCGGACACGCGTCGGGTCATGCTGACGATCAGGGCGCCGACGCCCTCGGCACCGTGTGTTTCCAGATGCGCGGCCAGGACCCGATAGGTTGCCAGGACGGCGTCGGCCTCCGGGCCGGCCGAGGCGGAAGGATGCAGGAAGGGCCGGGGCGAACGGATCTCCCGCTCCAGGAGGCGGAGTCGTTCGGCCTCGCTCCAATCCTCCCATTGCGAGGCATCGATCCCGGCGGCGGAGAGCAACTGGCGCAAGGCGCGATCGTGAAAGGCGGAGTTCTGTCGGACATCAAGGATCGCGAGGTGGAATCCGAAGGTATCCAGCACCCGGCGTACCGGACTGACGTCGTGGTCGGCCAGGCGTTGTGCCCCGGCTTCGCAGAGTGAGCGATGCAGCGTTCGCAGATCGGCATCCAGTTCGTTCGGACGGTGGTAGCGGCCGGGGCGGTCGCGGATCTGGGCGAGTTGCCCGGGGTGCAGGTCCACCGGCAGACGGGCGGCGAGGAGTTCTGCCGTTTGGCGCCAGGGTTCTCCGGTATGCATCTGGAGGATGGGCCGCGCGTCTTCGCCGAGGGCAGTGGCGGAGCGGTCCCGGAGTTCCAGGAGGATGGAAGGAGCGGGCTGGACCCATTCGGAAAGGGGCAGGCGTTCGGCGAGGCCCATCAATTGCCGATGGAGCACCACCAGCGCATTGGCCCGCAGACGTTCGAGGGTCTCGGCGGTGACCTCGGCGGTGACCCCTGGATGTCCATCGCGATCCCCGCCCACCCAGGTCCCGAAGCGCAGGCGTGGTCGGGCTCCTTCGGCCTCGAGGAAGGCCGCCGGGAAGCCGGTGCTTTCCCAGGCGGCGACCAGGCGTCGGTCCAGCTCGGGTACCACTCCGGGCAGGACATCGCGGAGATAGTTCAGGACGTTGCGACGTTCGTCGGCGACCGTCGGCTTCTGCAGGAGGATCTCGCCGGTGCGCCAAAGACGTTCGAGGAGGGCCGTCAACTCCGTCCGCAGGGCGATCCGGTTCGGGGAACGCCCGGCACCCTGCAGGAGTTGCATGAGCGAGCGATGCTGTTCCAGCACCGACGACCGCTTGGCTTCCGTCGGGTGGGCGGTGAAGACGGGTTCCACTTCCACCCGTCGGAGTGCCTCGGCAATCGCTTCCGGGCCGGTGCCGATCCGCGCCAGAACGGCCAGTTGATCCGCCCACAAGCCGCGCTCCGCTTCCGGGCCTTCGGCGGATTCGCGGAGGTGACGCATGGATTCCGCGGCGTGCTCCTCGACGGTGTTCAGGAGTTGAAACGCCATGGCCAAGCCCAGTCCCAGTCGGGCCGGGGGCTCGACGGAGTCGTCGCGGACGGCACTCCCGGCCGGATTCCGCCAGGGAATCCAGGCCGCCAGTTCGTCCTCTCCGAGTCCCGAGAGCACTTCGGCGAGACAGTCGGCCAGCCAGCGGATGTCACGATCGATCTGCTGGAAGCCCAATTCGACGTAGTCGGGTGCTTCGGTGGGGGTGTTCTGATTCATGGCGACGATGAGCGGGTCCTGGGGCCGCAAGGGTGCGACGATCAGGGCCCCAGCCCACTGCCATCGTGGAGGTCATTCGTCAAGGTATGGGAGGGGAATGGCCGCGGCGGGGGTGCATCTTGAGTTTGTTGTCACCGTTGTAGGCCCGCTGCCCTCAGCGGGCGTTTTCACATCGCCGCCTGAGGGC
>CAMCFL010000265.1 GCA_945873715.1 Akkermansia muciniphila | reverse complement strand
GGTGTCCGCCCGGACGGATTGCGCGCGCTCCCGCTCGCGCGCGGCCCGCTCGCGCACCAACGCCGCCGTCGCGAGTCCCAGACCCACGACCAGGGCCAGCGCGACGCTGGCGACCCCGAAGGTGGCGGCCTTGTTCCGCCTCACCATTTTCTGGAACCGGTAAGCGGTCGACGGCGGTCGGGCGACTACCGGCTCATTGTTCAGATGCCGCTTCAAGTCGGCGGCGAGACCATTGGCCGTGTCGTAGCGCCGCTGGCGGTCCTTCTCCAGGCATTTCATCACGATCCAGTCCAGGTCGCCCTTGAGTTGGTACAGCAGTTTCGCGGTATCGGCGGAACGGCGCTTCGCCGTGGTCGTCAGTTGATCAGCGCCGAGGGTTGCGAGGCGCGTGCTGGGACGTTGAGGCTCCTTCTCCCGGATCGTCTTGCGCATCGTGTCGATGCCCGAGGCCATCAGTTCCTTCGCATCGAACGGCGTGCTGCCGGCCAGCAATTCGTAGAGCAACACGCCCAGGCTGTAGATGTCGCTGCGCGTATCAATGTCCAGCCCGCTCAGCTCCGCCTGCTCCGGCGACATGTAGGCCGGGGTGCCGATGAACTGCTGGAACTGGGTATGGATCGTCTTGTCGGTCAATTCACCCTGCGTCGCCTTGGCAATGCCGAAATCGATCACCTTCGGGACGGGCACGCCGTCGTGCAGGGTGACCAGGATGTTCGACGGCTTGATGTCGCGATGGATGATGCCCTTCTGGTGTGCGTGCTGGATGGCGTGGCAAACCTTGATGAACAGGTCGAGCCGCTCCTTGGTGCTGAGATTGGCCTGGTCGCAGTAATCCGTGATGCGGATGCCGCGCACCAGTTCCATCACGAAGTAGGGACGCCCCACGTCGGTTGTGCCGGCGTCGAGCACCTTGGCGATGTTGGGATGATCCATCATGGCCAGCGCCTGCCGCTCTGCCTCAAAGCGCGCGACCACCTGTTTGGTGTCCATTCCCAGCTTGATGACCTTGAGGGCCACTTTGCGGCGGACCGGCTCCTTCTGTTCGGCGACGTAGACCACGCCGCAACCGCCCTCCCCGATTTGCTCCAGCAGCTTGTAGCGCCCGAGCGTCTGGCCCACGGCTTCGTCGGGCGCATCCTTCGGAGGGCCGAGCTCCGCGAGGCCGCGAACTCGGGCCGCGCCCTGACGGGAAGATGGGGACTCTCGGAGCTCGTCCCTCCGGAGGGTTGGCGATTCCAACACCGTCTCCGGTTGTTCATGCGCGGCGAGCAGGCCCTCGATCCGGCCGCGCAAGGCCGCGTCGCCATCGCACATGACATCGAGAAACGCGGCGCGCTTCTCGGCCGGCTTCGCCAGCGCCAATTGAAAAAGGCCTTCTTCGGGTGATGGGTTCATGGCTGTTTGCCCTCCGCCTTCCTTGGCTCGCCGTAGCTCGACGCAGGCGGGTCCTTCGCCTCCGCCGCGTTGATTTCGGCCCACGTCGGCGCGCGCCAGGCCTGCCATGGTGAGCCGGCGAGGATCACGTCCCCATCGGCACTCCAGGTGGCCGCGGCCAGAAAGCCACCGCCGGCCAAGGTCAGCAGTTCCTGCCGCGTGCCGACATCCCAGAGTTTGACGGTTTCGCGCCCACCGCTTGAGGAGATCAACCGTCGGCCATCGGGGGAGAAGGCGATGCCAACTGCCGCATTCAGGTGGCCGTGGACGGTTTCGATCAACTCGCCTTTGGCGGGATCCAACAACCGGACCTGACCCGCTTGGTTGGACGAAGCCACCAGTCGGCCATCGGGAGAAACGGCCAGCCCAGTGGCACTGTCTTTCCCGGGAACACGGCGTGGCGCCCGGTCGGCGTGGACCAGATCGTAGAAGAGGATTTCATGGCCGTCGTCCGTTGGCCTCACCACGACCATGACCTGCCCCCCGCGGCAAAGACCGCATCGCGAAACTGTCCCTCAGGGGACGCCACCATCTGTCCGGTTTCGACGTTCCAGACCCGCAGGGAACGTCGATTCAGGGTCGCACCCGCCAGATAGGAACCCTCTTCACTGAAGCGGAACGGGACGACCCCGGGGACATCGCTCCGCAGTTCGATCCGGCGGCCGGGTGTCGCGAGGCTCGTCACATAAACGGAGGCCGAGTTGGTGCCTTGGCTCCACACCAGAAGCTGGCGCGCAGGGTTGTAAGCGGCTCCGGATGGGCGGGTGCCGGAATCCAGCGTGACGGCTCCACGTTGGATCAACTCGGCCCCGCGGAGTTCGCTGACGAGGATCTGGTTCGTGCCATTCCAGAAGCAGCCCAGGGTGGCGCCAAACTTGCCCAGCGGGATGGTGGAGGAATCGATCCCGGACAGGAGCACCGGCGTGGAGTCACTTTTCAGATCCAAGATCTCCGGCAGCCGGCCCGGTGGCAGCATCACCACGCGCGCTTGATCCAGCGTCAGAACCTGATCGACACCGAGGTTCTCGGGCAGACGGCGATAGCCATCCGTGGCGCTCTTCCCCTCCGCCTGCCACAGCATGAGATCCCCGTCCTTGCCCGCGCTGGCAAGGAGTTGGGCAGCCTCCGAGATCGCGACGCCATGAACCTCATCGCTGTGCCCGCGCAGCACCTTGGCTTCAGTCCAGGTGCCCGTATCCCAGAAACGGATGGTTTGATCCACTGAAGCGGAGATCAACCGTCGGCCGTCCTTGGAAAACACCAGCTTGCCCGCCCAACCGGTGTGTCCGTCGAGCCGGACGAGGAGCCGGCCGGTCGCGGCTTCCCAGATGCGGATGGTCGGATCTTCGAATCCCGAGCCCGAAGCCAGCAGCCGTCCGTCCGGCGAGAGGGCCAGGGCGGATAGTCCCTGGTCGCGGTGCGGCTCGGTCTGCCAGAGTTCCTTGCCGGTGGTCAGATTGAGGCACTGAATGCTGACGCGGGAGTCCGAGCGGCCAGAACGTGCCAGATACAGACGCCGGTTGTCGGGCGAGAGCCGGGCGGCACCGAAAAAGGAATATGCGCTAAAAAGGGTCGAATGGCGGCTTTCGATGGTGGCAGAGGCCACATCCACCACCCACACGGCGTCGCCGAGTTCGCGGCTGGATCCGGCATAGATGACCAGCTTGGAACCATCCGGCGAGAACGACAGATCACGGACGTCCCACTCACCCTGGTCAGGCACGCGCCAGAGGATGGTATCCCGGCCGGAGTCGAGGTCATACAAAGCGACCCCGTTGGTTCCGGACGTGGCCGCCAGGAGATTGCGCTGGGGAGAGAAGGCGACATGCGCTAGGGATTGCATGCGGCCAGTGAGCGCGCGCAGCCATCGCCGGCCCGGGACATCCCACAAGTCCACACTTCCATCGAACCAACCCACGGCCAGGCGCGTGCCATCCGGCGAAAAGCTGACGTCGAATCCGCGCGTCGTCGGCCGGTTGGTGAGCGTGACGAGGGCGCTGCTGCGGGTGAGCTGCCAAAGATAGCGCCACTCCCAGCCGCGCAGGTCTTCCTCGCCGGGCTGCGGCCGGTGCCGCTCCAGCAGCCGGCGCGCTCGGCCGAGGTTGTTCTGCTTGAGCGATTGTTGGGCGAGGTTCATGTCCGCCGCGTAGAGCAGGCGCCGTGATTGCGCCTGATTCTCGGTCGCTTTCCGCGCTTGGGCATCGGCGCGGCTTCGTTCGGTCTCGGCACGGCTTCGTTCGCCTTCCGCCTCCCGTTGTTTGGTCTGGGCGTCGGCCTGCGCTGCTTCGGCGACGCGGCGTTGGCGGGATTCCGCCTTGGTTGCCTGAGTCGCCCGGACGGCCTGCCAAGCGCTGACGACCACGCCCAGCAACAGCGCGCCAGCCACGGCTCCGGCCGCAGCAAAGGTCAGCTTGTTCCGGCGAAACGCCTTCTGGAAACGGTAGGCAGTCGAAGGCGGCCGAGCGACGACCGGTTCGTTGTCGAGATGCCGCTTCAAATCGGCGGCGAGGCCGTTGGCCGTTTCGTACCGCCGCTGGCGATCCTTCTCCAGGCACTTCATCACGATCCAGTCGAGGTCGCCCCGGAGCTGGTTCAGGAGCTTCGAGGTGTCGGTGGAGCGACGCTTGGCCGTGGTCGTGAGTTGATCGGCTCCAAGGGTCGCGAATCGCGTGCTGGGTCGCTGCGGTTCCTTCTCGCGGATCGTCTTGCGCATCGCGTCGATGCCCGACGCCATCAGTTCCTTGGCGTCAAAAGGCGTGCTGCCGGCCAGCAGTTCGTAAAGCAACACGCCCAGGCTGTAGATGTCGCTGCGCGTATCAATGTCCAGCCCGCTCATCTCCGCCTGTTCCGGCGACATATAAGCCGGTGTCCCGATGAACTGGTGCAACTGCGTGTACACCGTGTTGTCCGTCAGCCGCCCTTCCGTCGCCTTGGCGATGCCGAAGTCGATCACCTTGGGCACCGGCACGCCGTCGTGCAGGGTGACGAGGATGTTCGAGGGCTTGATGTCGCGATGGATGATCCCCTTCTGGTGCGCGTGCTGGATCGCCTGGCAGACCTTGATGAACAGATCGAGCCGTTCCTTGGTGGTGAGATTGGCCTGGTCGCAGTAGTCGGTGATCTTGATGCCCCGCACCAACTCCATCACGAAGAACGGACGACCGACGTCGGTCGTGCCGGCATCCAGCACCTTGGCGATGTTCGGATGGTCCATCATCGCCAGCGCCTGCCGTTCGGCTTCGAACCGGGCGACCACCTGCTTGGTGTCCATGCCCAGCTTGATGACCTTGAGCGCGACGCGACGACGCACCGGCTCGGTCTGCTCGGCGACATACACCACGCCGCACCCGCCTTCGCCGACCCGTTCCAGCAGCTTGTAGCGCCCGAGCGTCTGGCCCACGGCTTCGTCGGGTGCATCGGCTAGATCCAGCTTGATCGTCGGGGCCTGACCGGCGGCGGTGTGGAGCAGGTTGGCGGTGGCGTCGTACGCGGCAAGCAATCCCTCGACCCGCTTTCGCAAGGCATCGTCGCCGAGGCACGCTCCCTTGAGAAAGGCGGCGCGCTCGCTGGAGTGCTGCTCCAATGCGGCGGCGAACAGGGCTTCTTCGCGGTTGGGATTCATGAGTGGGCAATTGTGCATTGCTCGCCAGCATTTTCGCCGTCAATCTGCTGGCGATGTTTTCCCGGCGTTATCCGGTTCCTGATCATTCGTTCTTCCTCCTCGGCCCGCGCGGCACGGGCAAGAGCACCTGGCTGCGGCAAGTGTTGCCGGAGGCGCTGTGGTTCGACCTGCTGCGCACGCACACGTTGCTGGGGTTGACGCGGCAGCCGGAGTCCTTCCGGCAGCAGGTCGAGGCACGTCCCCATGGAAGCTGGGTGGTGGTGGACGAAGTGCAACGCCTGCCCAGCCTGCTGAACGAGGTTCACGCGCTGATTGCGGAAAACGGGCGCAAGTATCGCTTCG
>CAMCFL010000264.1 GCA_945873715.1 Akkermansia muciniphila | reverse complement strand
GCCGGCCGACCGGTGGAGGCCCTCGACGAGATCCGCGCGGCCGCTGCTGAACTGGCGTGCGCCAATCAACGCCCGGTCTTCATCACCCTCGCCGAGCGCGGGATCGTCGGGGCTGCGGCCGATGGCACCAGCCATCATCGCCCGGTACTGCCGGTGCGTGGCCCGATCGACATCGTCGGCGCCGGAGATTCCGTCACCGCCAATCTCGCCGCCAGTCTGGCAGCCGGAGCCGAGATTCCGGAGGCCATGGAACTGGCGATGGCGGCCGCCCATTGCGTGATCCATCAGCTGGGAACCACGGGCACGGCGGATGTCGGACAGTTGCGGGAGCGGGTCTGACGACGCCCCCGCCCGGGACCGATCCCGGGACCGCGGGCGTCCTCGCCCGCCTCTTTCCTCCCGGCCCACGCACGTCCCCCGCCCGATTGAAGTGAGCCTCGTCACCTCGTCGCCTACCCGTGGGAGGCGACGTCAGGAGACTCTGACTTCCATCGGGACGTCCGTCGGCCCGTGCACGTTCCCGCTGGGGGGGGAGGTGCCCACGAAACACACGAAGCACACGAATCCGAACAGGGAACGACTCTGGTTCGTGTGTTTGGTGTGCTTCGTGGGCATTCAACTTCCCCACGCACGTTCCCCGCCCGATTGAAGTGAGCCTCGTCACCTCGTCGCCTACCCGAGCGGCCGGGGACGGCCGGGATCCCAATCGCATGCTTGCCGGCCGGGTCCGTGGCAGCGTCCACTGACGAAGTGACCCCGGAACAGATCGAGACGCGGTTGACGCCGGCGGAAGAAGCCTTTGAACGATGGCGACGCCGATCGGGACTGGTGCTTGCCCCGGCGGCATTCCTGTTCATCTGGTTCCTTCCGATTGCGGGCCTCAACGAATCGGCGCATCGCCTGCTCGCCGTCATGTCCGCGACGGTGGTGCTCTGGATGACCGAGGCGATCCCGATGGGAGCCACGGCGCTGGTGGCTCCGGGACTGGCGGTGCTCTGTGGCGTGGCCCCCGCCAAGGAAGCCTACCGGAGCTTCGCCGACCCGATCATCTTCCTCTTCGTCGGGAGCTTCATGCTGGTCGAAGCGATGATGCGCCACGGATTGAACCGCCGGATCGCCTTCGGGATCCTGCGATTGCCCTGGGTGGGCGATCGTCCGCTCGGTCTGTACGCCGCGTTCGGATTCATCACCACCTTCCTCTCCATGTGGGTGTCGAATGCGGCGACCACCGCCATGATGTTGCCCATCGGCATCGCCATCGGCGCGGAGGTGGCACGGCGGGAATCGATCCGGGTCGGACGCGAGATCTCCTTCACGGCGCTGCCGTTGGCCACCGGCCTGATGCTGCTGACCGCCTTCGGTGCCTCGGTCGGCGGATTGGCCACGCCGATCGGCACCCCCCCGAACCTGATCGGCATCGGGCTGATCGAGAAGACGCTGGGCCGACGGATCAGTTTCTTCGAGTGGATGCGGGTGGGGCTACCCGTGTCGGTCGTGCTGGGGACGTTCCTGGTCTTCAACTTTCACCGGCGCTGTCCGGTGGCGGTGGAGTCCCTGCGCGGCAGCGCGGCGTGGCTGGAGCGGGAGGCGGTGCAACTGGGCGGATGGACCCGGGCCCAACGGGTGATCCTGTGGGTCTTCGGACTGGCGATCCTCGGATGGATCCTGCCGGGCGTGCTGGCGCTGGTCGAAGGAGCGGATTCGCCCCGGGTCAAACTCCTGGGAACGCGCATGCCCGAGAGCATTGTGGCCCTGATGGCGGCGGGGGTCCTGTTCGCGTGGCCCATCGACTGGAAGTCCGGGAGGTTCGTCCTCGAATGGCGGGACGCGGTGAAGATCGACTGGGGGACCATCTTCCTGTTCGCCGGCGGGATGGCGTTGGGCGAACAGATGTTCTCGAGCGGTCTGGCGCGGTGGGTGGGCGATGGAGTCTCTGGATTCTTTCAGGCACGCACGGAGGTCTCGCTGACGCTGCTGTTCACCGGGGTCGCGGTACTGGTGAGCGAGGCCACCTCCAACACGGCTTCGGCCACCATGATCATTCCCATCACCATCGCCGTGGCGCAGTCCGCCGGGGTGGATCCATTAAAGCCCGCGCTGGGGGCCTGCCTGGGTTCCTCGATGGGATTCCTCATGCCGGTGTCCACGGGCCCGAACGCCATGGTCTATGGGACGGGATGCGTTCCGTTGCTGCGGATGTTCCGTCACGGCCTCGGGTTGGATGTGGTGGGGTACGTGGCCATCGTCGTCGCGGTCCTGACGCTGGCCTAAGGGCGGTTGGAAGTTTCAAGTTTCAAGAACGGGAGTTTCAAGTCACCCGGGATCCAGCCTGAATCTTGAAAAGGAGAACTTTCCTCCTTCCGGCCCGACGTCCCGGGAAAAACCTTGTGGCCCGTTCCGGGGGGTGCCCGCTAGGTTCCACGGTTCATGGCTGAAACGAAGCACCCCAGTGCGCGCACCCTGCTGGTGCTCGGTCGGGTCTCGAACCTGCCCACGGTCTGGAGCAATTGCCTGTGTGGCTGGCTGCTCGCCGGTGGGGGCTCGGGCTTCCGACTGTTCCTGCTCTGCCTCGCCACCTCCCTGCTCTACGTCGGAGGGATGTTCCTGAACGATGCCTTTGACGCCTCGTTCGACCGCCAGCATCGACGCCAACGCCCGATCCCATCGGGTGCCATCGAGGAATCGCTCGTCTGGCGTCTGGGCTCCGGCCTGCTGGCTGCCGGCACACTGCCCCTGCTTTGCCTTGGGCTCGACACTGCCGTCCTCACCGTTTTCCTCGTCGGCTCCATCCTGCTCTACGACGCCATCCACAAGGCGGTCGAGTTCTCCCCGGTGATCATGGCGATCTGCCGGTTCTTCCTCCTGCTGGTGGCGGCCTCCGTCGGAAACGACGGCGTCACCGGCCTGGCCGTCTGGTCCGCCTTCGCCCTGGCAGGATGGATTGTCGGCCTCTCCTACGTGGCCCGGCGCGAGAGCATCCTCGGGCCGCTGGCGGTCTGGCCGGTGCTGGCGCTGGCGGTGCCGGTCCTGCTCGCCCTGTTGGTGAACAACGGCGCCTACCGACTGCGAGGCATCTGGTTCTCCGCGGTGGTGATCGTCTGGGCCGTGCTTTGCCTGAGGCACACGTTCACGAAGGTGCAACGCAACCTGGGCCGGACGGTCTCCGGCCTCCTCGCCGGCATCTGCCTCGTCGATCTCCTGGCCGCACCTCCGTCGCCGATCGGCACCGCGATGTTCCTCGCGTGCTTCGGCGCGGCCCTGCTCTTCCAACGCTTCATCCCCGCCACCTGACGCAGGGTGTGTGATGTTTCTGATGTCACCGTTGTAGGCCCGCTGCCCTCAGCGGGCGCTGTCCCATCGCCGCCTGAGGGCAGGCGGCCTACATCCATGACCAACCCAAATGGCATCCCCTTACCCAGGATGGGCGGATGCGTCCTTCCCTCCGTCCCGCTGTCGCGCTAACAACGCCCCATGTCAGCCCCGTGTCCCCATCGCAACATTGCCCTGATCGGTTTCATGGGCGCGGGGAAGACCACGGTCGGATCGCTCCTGTCCCAACTCCTCCACTTCGAGTTCCTCGACACCGACAAGGTCATCGAACAGCGACAAGGCCGGAAGATCACCGAGATCTTCGCCCAGGACGGCGAGGCGTTCTTCCGTCGCCTTGAGTCCGATCTGTGCACCGAACTGGAGTCCGCCTCCGGCAAGGTCATCGCCACCGGCGGCGGTCTGGCGGTGAATCCCGGCAACATCGCCTCCCTCCGACGGCATTCCCTGGTCGTGTGCCTGTGGGCGAGTCCGGAGACCATTTACGCGCGAGTCCGGCATCAGACGCATCGCCCCCTGCTCCAGGGCCCGGATCCACTGGGCCGGATCCGCGAACTGCTGGCCGTGCGGACCCCGGCCTACAAGAACGCCGACATGATCGTCGGGGTGGATTTCCGATCGCCGGCCGAGACCGCGCGTCATGTGGCGGCGTCCTTCCGGCTGACGACGCCCGCAGTGTGAACCGCCCATGTCCGACCTCGTTGATCGCCTGCGGAACCGGGCCCGCGAATTGGGGTTCGACGCCTGCCGGATCACTTCTGCCGATCCGCCTGCGTCCGCCCCGCATTTCCTGGAGGCCCTGGAGGAAGGGCGTCACGCCGGGATGGAATGGCTCGCGCGCAACGCCGCCAAGCGCTGTGATCCGCGGCAGGTCCTTCCCGGTGCGCGTTCGATCATCGTGCTTGCCATCAGCTATACGCCGCCGGAAGAGACGGCACCTGACCCCGCCGCGGATGCGGCGGAACGGCAACCCACCGGCGTCGTCGCGCGCTATGCCCGCCACAACGACTATCACGATCTCCTGGCGGGACCGCTCGCCGAGCTCACGCGCTGGCTCGACGCCGAGGCCCAGACAACGAATCGATCGCTGGGCTACGTGGACACCGGACCCATCCTGGAGCGTGATCTGGCCCAGCGTGCCGGTCTGGGATTTGTCGGACGCCACACCAACCTGATCTCCCGCGAGCTCGGCAATTGGTTCCTGATCGCCGAAATCCTGACCCAGGCCGATCTGCCTCCCGATCCGCCCGCCCGCAACCTGTGCGGCAAATGCACCCGCTGCCTGGATGCCTGTCCGACCGGAGCGCTTCCCGCCCCCTTCACCCTCGATGCCCGTCGCTGCATCTCCTACCTCACGATCGAACTGAAGGGATCCATCCCGGAAGAACTGCGCCCGCTGATCGGCGACCGGATCTTCGGATGCGACGATTGCCTGGCGGCCTGTCCCTGGAACCGATTCGCCGCCGAGGCCCGACTCCTGGCGTCGCATCGCAGACCGGACCTCGATTCCCCGGGCCTGCTCGATCTGTTGGCGCTCGACGACGCGGGGTTCCGCCAACGCTTCGCCGGTTCCCCGATCCTCCGCACGAAAAGACGCGGACTGCTGCGGAACGTGGCGGTGGCGCTGGGCAACGTTGGGGGAAAGGAATCACTCGCGGCCCTTGCGGTCGCCGCTCAGGACCCCGAACCGCTCATCCGTGAACACGCCACCTGGGCGATCGACCGCATCCGATCGCGAATCGGCGTGGGCGGTGCCGGGTAAGGCGGGAGTACCCGGCGGCCCGCCGGTTTCGAAACGGCTAGACCGCGGATCCCGCGGATGAACGCGGATGGAAGGGAGCTTCCGCCGCCGCGCCATTGCCTGCTTTGGAACCGGTGCCGCGTTCGCGAGATTCGTGGGCAACGGTTTCCCTCCCGATCAGCCCATCGTTCCCGTGCTAGCCCAACCGCTGCGCCGCCAGTGCCAACGCGCCGACCGGGACCGAATCTTCGCCCAGGCCTGCCAATCGCACCTCGGGTCCGGGCTGGAACGAATCCATGACGTACCGGCCCATCGCCTCGGCCATGGCCGCC
>CAMCFL010000263.1 GCA_945873715.1 Akkermansia muciniphila | reverse complement strand
GACTGCCCTCAGGCGGCGGTGTGAAAGCGCCCGCTGAGGGCAGCGGGCCTACAGCCAGGACAACAAACTCAAGATGCACCCGGCGGGGAGGAGGAAGAAGCGGGCGAGGACGCCCGCGCTCCCAGGAGGGGCAGTGCTGCCCTTACGGGATGAGCCAGCGATTGGTGAGGCCGAGACTCCATGAGTCGATCACCGCTTCCTGGAATCGGGCACTGGTCACCTGCTGCACGCTTCCGTCACCGAGGAATCACCACCACCACGATCAGCAGCTCCAGCAAGGTGAAGACGGACGGACGCGGATGCGGGGTCTGTTCAGTCGCGGCCGCTGAGGACGGCCTCGATGCGACGCTGGAGTTCGTGATTGATCTCATCCGGGGTCCGTTCGGCATCGATGATGTCGAAGCCGTAGGTCTGCTGAAGCCGGCGGAAGGTATCGCGCATCAGGGCCTGATAGCGGAGGAAGCTGTCGAACATGTCGCGGGACAGGCCCAGATCCATCCCGCTTTCCCAGTAGTCGAGCGACTGATTCTTGGCGAAGACCCGCTGGACCAACAGGTCGGGACGCACCTCCAGGTAGAACACGGCGTCGGGCGCGAGGGCGATCCCGTAGAGATTGCGGATCCAGGTTTCATCTACGCCGCGGACGAGATCCCGGACCATGAGGGTGTAGATGTAGCGATCGGCGATGACCATCGAGCCGGCGCGCAGGGCGGGCAGGATGGTGTTCTCGAGTTGGTCGGCGAAGTCGGTGGCGTAGAAGAGCGACAGGGTGGTTCGCGACAGGATGTTTCCCTGCTGGGCCTGTTCGAGTTCCTCGGAGACCAGGGTGGAGCGTTTCAATCCGACCTGGATGGTGTGGTGGCCGGTGGCCTCCAGCCATTGGACCAGACGGGCGATCTGGGTGGATCGTCCGGATCCGTCGGCTCCTTCGACCACGATGAGTTTGCCGGTCAACGAGTCGGAATCGACCCCGGGGATGCCCTGGCCGTAGAAACGTTTGGGCGTGACCTTGGGGACCAGGACGGAAGCACCCACGTGTCCGGGGGTGCGGGTCTTGCGGGAATGGCTTCGGGGCATGGCGTGGAAAGGGGAGAGGGCGGCAATGCAGACGGATCAGGCGGCCTTCACGAGTCGGTACTGGTCGAGGTGGACGTGGCTGTCGACGAGGCGGCGGACGATTCCCTGCTGTTCCTCGATCCGTTGGTTGGCGTCCATGACGACGAATCCGAACTCGGTGCTCATGGCCAGGTACTGTTCAAAGATGCGGCCCTGGAAGATCCGGAAGCTCTCGTAAGGGTCTGGCGAGAGGTTGAGATCCATGCCTGCCTCGTGGTGTTTGAGGGTGGGGCGATTCTCGAGGATGCGGGAGAGGGAGACTTCCAGACTGGCCTTGAAGAAGAAGGTGAGATCGGGAAGGGCGGCGAAGTTGTAAACGCCGCGCACCCACTCGGGCGGGCAGCCCCGGACGACATCGCGGGCGTAGGCGGTGAAGATGTAGCGATCGCAGAGGACGAGGTAGCCTGCCTTGAGGAGGGGAACCAACTGCCGTTCGTAGCGGTCGGCGAAGTCGGTGGCGTGGATGAGGCTGAAGGTGGTTGGGGTCAGCAGGTTCTGCTTCTTGCCCTTGCTGGTGGCGGATTTCACCAGCGCGGAGGAATTCCACTCGCTGAAGAACACCTTGAGGCCCTGCATTTCGAGCCACCGCTTGAGCAGGTAGATCTGCGTGGATTTGCCTGAGCCATCAAGCCCTTCCACGGCAATGAGTCGTCCCGGGTAACCGAGCTCGGCGAACGTCTGCTTCACGCCGTTGAACCTTGTGGATGCAGGTTGACGTGACAACGGGATTCTCGTCCGAGGGCATCCGTCATCCAGGGGATGGTCAGCGGCCTACTTCGATGGAGGGGCAGGCTCGTCTGCTTCGAGGAAGTGGTCCCGGAGACGGAGCCGCCAGACCGCGTAAACACCCGCGGCGAGACCGGCGAAGATGACGCTGAAGATCAATTGGCGCCCGTGTTCGAGGCGCGACAGCAGGATGGCGGTGGCACCGAGTCCGGCGGCGACGGCGTACAGCGTCCACGCGGCCTGACGATGATTCATGCCCATCTCGAGCAGAAGATGGTGGACGTGATTCTTGTCGGCCTCGAACATGGATTTGCCGCGGGCGATGCGCTGGACCATGACGCGAAGCGTGTCGAACAGCGGAAGGCCGAACAGGATCAGGGGGACGGAAAGCAGCGGGCCTGCGGTCTGACGGCCCTCGTGGAACAGGGAGAAGATTCCGATGACGGCGAGCATCATGCCGATGGTGAGCGAGCCGGTGTCGCCGAGGAACACCCGGGCGGGCGAGTGGTTGTAGGGGAGGAAGCCGAGGCAGGCACCCGCCAGACTGAGCGTCAGGAGGGCGATGAGGATGTTTCCGGAAAGGATGTTGATGACGGCGAGGCAGATGGCCATCACGGCGGTGACGCCGGTCACCAGGCCGTCGATGCCGTCGAGCAGATTGATGGCATTGGTCACGCCGACGATCCAGAACACAGTCAACGGAAGGTTGATCCAGTCCTGGGTGAGCGTCAGGCCCCAAGGCAGCGCGATGTCGTCGATGCGCACTCCACACATCCACAGGCCCAGAGCCGCCATCACCTGAACGAGGAACTTCTTGGCGGCATCGGCACCCTTGATGTCGTCGTAGATGCCAAGCAGGAGCATGGCGGTGGAAGCCACGATCATGCCGGCAAAACGCTTTTCAAAGTCCCGGAAGGCGGCGGAGACCGGATTGTCGATCAGGTAGAGCCCGACCCACGGCGCGCAGAAGGCGAGGAAGACCGCCAGACCACCCATGCGGGGCATGACCTTGTGGTGGACCTTGCGTGCACCGGGGTGGTCCACCGCGCCCCATCGGATGGCAAGACGGATGACAAACGGCGTCAGCACATATGAGCTGACCCCCGAGAGCAACAGCACCATCAAGTAGGTTTTGTATTGGCTCATCCCGCTGAACGGATTGCCTTCAACTCGCCAAACAACTTCCAATGGCGGGTGATCATGGCGTCCCTGCTGAATTCGTCCCGTGCCAACTCCCGGCCGTGATTGCCAAGGCGGTGACGAAGTTCCGGTGAACCGATCAATCTTGTCATGGCGTCCGCCAGTGCCCCCGCGTCCATCGGCGGGACCAGAAATCCATTCATTCCCTGTCGGCAAACGTATGGCACCCCTGACTTCAGGTGACAAGCCACCAGTGGCTTGCCGCAAGCCATACCCTCGACCAGCACCAATCCAAATGCTTCGTTGGGCGTAATCGATGGGAACAGGAAAACGTCACAGGCGTGCAGCAGGGCCGGAAGATCCTGATCGGGCACATCCCCCCAGAACTTCACCCGGTCGCTGACCCCCAATTCGCCGGCGAGCGTGCGCAGTTCCGCCTCCAGGGGGCCGGTGCCCACCAGCCACAGCAGGCCGTCGGGAACCAGCGCCAACGCTTCGAGCGCGTAGCGTTGCCCCTTGTAGCCGACCAATCGTCCGATGTTCAGGAAGACCACCCGGTGCCCAACCGCCGCACGAAGGGCACCGGCCCGGGCGGTCAATTCGGGCGTTGGTTGGAATCGGGCGAGGTCGAGGCCGAAGGGAATGACCACCACTTTCTCCCGGTAGGCCCCCAGCCACTCGGAGAACTCCAGATGTTGTGGCGTCGCCACCACGACGCGGTCGGCCCGGCGGAGCATGGCGTCCTGAACCGGCTGATAGGCTTTCAGCAGGGCGCGCTGGCGGACGATGTCACTATGCCAATGCACCACCACCGGAACGTTCCTGGGCGCACGGATGACGGCCAGATCCGCCAGCGGATTGGGAAAGTGCGCATGGATGACGTCGGCAACAAAACGCCGACTGGCACCGGGGTAGGAAGGGCAGAGCGAGGTGGACGCCAACTGACCCCAGCTCGCCAGGCGATGGACGGTCAGGCCGCGATGCCGCTCGACGACGGTCCGGGCTTCGCGATTGGCCACCACGCAGGTCACCTCCGCGCCGCGATCGCGGAATCCTTCGGCCCAGAGTTGCAGGAGCGTTTCCATGCCCCCGCGTTCCGGCGGGTAGAACTTGCCGAGTTCAAGGATCCTCACGGCGTGCGTCCTCCGATCGCATGCCGGTGGAAGGCGTCTTCGAAGGCGGTGACGGGCCGGTCCCAGCGGAATTCAGACTGCGCGTACGCCGCACAGCGATCCCGCGGCGGAAGCGGAAGGCGACCCCCGAGGATCCGTTCGAGGCGGTCGGCCAGGGCATGGGAATCCGTGGCGGGATAGATCAACGACACGTCCAGGGGCCCGACCAACTCCGGGTTTGCTCCGGCGTCCGAGGCCAGCACCGGCGTGCCGCAGGCGAGTGACTCCACGGTGGCGAGGCCGAACCCTTCCAGGTCCAGCGACGGCATGAGGGTGAGATCGGCGGAGCCATAGAGGCTGGCGAGATCCGCCTCGGGCACGAACCCCAGAAGGCGAACCCGACCGCCGAGGTTGAGCCGCTCGATCAACGCTTCGAGTTCCGCCTGCTGCGGTCCCCGGCCTGCCAGCCAGAGCCGTGCGTTCGGGTGCTGTGCTGTCGCTCGGTCGAAAGCGGTGATCAAGGTGGCCAGACCCATCCGCGGATCGAGACGGCGGACGGTCAGGAAGAGGAACTCGGCGTTCCCGAGCTTCCATCGGGCCCGCGTGGCCGCTCGGTCGGTCGGTGGACGGAACTGGCTGAAATTGACGCCACCGGAAACTACCCGGACGGGGGATCGGACCGCCGGATGCCAGACGGGGAGCCGTTGCCGGGTGTAGTTCGAAGCGACGAAGATCTCGGGTGCTGCGGCGAGGGCGCGGCCCTCGGTCCGATGCAGTTGACGGGTGATCCACGGATCCAGCAGGCGCCTGAGGAGGCCGCGAGGCTTGGACTGCTGGCTGAAGGCGTACTCGAGGCCCCAGGCACCCTGGAACATGAAGACCGCGGGCCGTCCCCGGGCGGCCGCTTCAAAGTAGGCCTGATGGGTGGCGAGCAGCGTCGGCGCATGTCCCGACGGAAGCAATCGGTCCAGAACCACGCGGGCGGCTGCGTTCTCCGAACGCCAGTTGGTGAAGAACGATCCGGTCCCGTCCCGCACGCGGTGAAGATGCACGCCCTGTCGGGTCTCCTCCTCGGCGAACGCGTTCTTCGGATTCGGGTACACCGCGTGCACCTCGTGCCCACGCGCTGCCAGTCGCTCGGCGACCTCGGTCGCATAGCGGTAGCCCCCTCCATCGAGGTCGGGATGATAACCGAGGGTGAGGAACACGAAGCGCATCGTCTCGGGCGGGGGTGCTACCCTGCCGAGCCCTTGTCGGCAAACGGTTACTCGCGACGATCTCGAACGGGGATACCCGGAGGCCCGCCGGT
>CAMCFL010000262.1 GCA_945873715.1 Akkermansia muciniphila | reverse complement strand
AATCCGTTCGGGATCATCTGCGGACGCCGGCCGTCATGCAGGCCGTTCTCGACCGGAAGGAACGTCCCGTGAAGGAAGTCCGGATCCTGGCCAGCGTCGCCATCGCGGTCGCCTCTCCCGGAGCCAGCAGCTTCCTCCTGCGGGAAATGTCCCGTGACCCGAAGGTCGGTGGCCTGACGGCCGGCGATGTCCTCCGCCATGCGGCACGCAACGCCCCGGAATCCGGTCTCGGGCAACTGGTCGAACTGGCCCAGGTCCAGCATGCCTCCGATCCCAATGCCCAATTCGGACTCTTCCAATCGGTGGAGCAAGGGCTCCAGCAGCGGGGTCTGTCGCTGCCGGCTCCGGTGCGAGACTGGGGTGCCGGCCTGGTCGCCGGGCTGCTCGGGGGATCCGATCCCGCCGCCGGTTGGGTCAATGTGCCGCTCGCCAGCGGCCCCACGGCCAACCCATGGGATCTGCAGGAACGTCGGTCCGCCGATCGAACGGCCGGCCCGGTCCTTTCCAGTATTCCCCACGGCGAATCCCTGACCGGGACGCTGCGCTCGGCTCCGTTTCCCGCGCCCTCGAAGTTCTCCTTCTGGTTCGCCGGTCATGACGGATATCCCGACAAGCCGGCTCCGGGCCTCAACTTCGCGCACCTCCGCGATGCCGTCACCGGAGCAGTGCTCGCAAAGGCCGCTCCTCCCCGCAACGACGAGGCCCAGAAGATCGTCTGGGATCTCGCGCCCCACGTCGGCCGGTCAGTCGTGTTCGAGGTCGTGGACGGCGACACCGCCGGAGCCTACGCCTGGGTTGCCGTGGCGCGGTTTGAGCCGGCCGTCATCCGCCTCCCGGCGGTCGGCCTTCGGTCGGCCACCGAACGTCGCGCCGCGGCAGCCGATCTCGCCGCACGCCTTGGATTGAAGGAACACGAACCCCTCCTGCGCACCACCGCCCTCGACGGTTTCCAGGACCCGGAAATCCGCCTCGCCGCGGCGCGCGCTTCCATGGCGCTGTCCGACGGCACCAGAAGCGGGATGCTGGCGGAGCGGTTGATGGACCCCAAGGAACCGGCGGCTTTCACCGAGAAGTTGGGGGAAGTGTTGGCCGCCCAGAAGTCGGTCCCCGCCCGGGCCGCCGTCCTGACGGGATTGAAGTCCGTGCCACAGCGTCTCCAGTACCGCTGGGCTCAAGCCCTCGCGGCTTCACCGGAAGGCGCCGCCGAACTTCTCCTCGCGGCCGAACAAGGACGTGCCCCGGCCCGGTTGCTCCAGAACACCGCGGTCCGGTCCCGCTTGATGGCCGCACGCATTCCCAATGCTGAGGCGCGGATCCAGAAGGCGGTGCAGGATCTGCCGCCGTCCGATGAAGCCCGCGAAAGAATGGTCGTGTCGCGGCGACAGCTATGGGAGGCGAAGGCGGCCACGGCGAAGGTCGCCGAAGGCGAGCGGGTGTTCACCCAGCAATGCGCCGCCTGCCATCAACTCAACGGCAAGGGGGGATTGGTGGGCCCGCAGCTCACCGGGATCGGGAATCGCGGGGCCGAACGGCTATGCGAGGATGTCCTCGATCCGAATCGCAATGTGGATCACGCCTTCCGCCAGACCCTCGTCACCCTCAAGTCCGGGGACACGCTCGCCGGCCTGTTCCGACGCGACGAAGGGGCCCAGGTGATCCTCGCCAATGCGGTCGGGGCGGAAGTGGTCATCAACCGCGCTGACATCGCCGAGCGCCGCGAGAGTGACCTCTCCCTCATGCCCGACAACTTCGCCGACGCCATCCCGGAGGCGGACTTCCAGCATCTGATGGCCTTCCTCCTCGCCCAGCGGGGGCGCTGACTGCGGAGAGTTTCCAGACGCCAGTTCCCAGAGGTCTGCGTGCTCGTTGCCGGTTCCGGATGGAGGCCCGCTGCCCTCAGCGGGCGATTCCCCGCCGCCGCCTGAGCGTAGGCGGCCTGCCTCCATGACGAGCGCATCACCGACCGCCCACTTCATTGTCTCCCCGCCTAGCGGCACGATGTGCTTCCCCCGGTTCACTTCAATCGAGCCGGGGCGACGGTGCGACCTTTCCACGCCAGGTCCAGAACCAAGTAGATATCACCTCCGCAACGGTCTCTAAGTAATATTCAACGGGCAACCTTGTACGTTGGAGATGGCGAAGAGTTGGGTGAGCACGCTTAACCTGTCTGCCGGTGCCGCGACAACCAGCCTGTGGGCGGAAGTGGCATCGAATTTGAGATCGCCGTAAGTGGATTTGCCTATCTGCCAGGCGAGATGTCCAGTCCCGGGCTGTTTGTCACATCGTCCAATTGCGTCATCAGCGGGCTTGGACTTCGGGCTGCCTTCATCGTCGATGTAGTCCACCGCTTTCTGAAAGAAGGACAACTCGGCAGCAGCCAGTGCTTTCTTCAGCTTGGCGTTGGCCGGGGTAACAGTTCCGGTTGAGGTAGCCCAATTATAGGCCTGACCTCCGACATTTACGGTTCCGTTTGCCATGATGCGTGATCGTTTGAGTTGATTCGCCCGTCTCCACTGTCTGCAAACTTCGGATCACTCATGCAAACAGTGGTCGCGGAAGAAAGACCTATTTCGTCCCGAATTTCACCGGAAACAGTCCGCTTCCAATCAACAGAGTCAAGGCTGGATCCAGACGTGACCAGGACGGGCAAGCCACGACATGGGCGTTCCGCGATGAATGGGCATGTCCCCCCCCCGGCCGACATGCCGACGGTTTCTTCGGAGCAAACATCCGCCGAAAGCAACAACTCGAGGACGCGACGATCGGACGAGCTCCGCGAGTCCGAAACCTCGCGAATCCGAGTCTCCGCCGGCTGGAATGGGTGGACTCGTAGAACTCGTCCGCCCGAAGTCGCCGTGGATGCGCCTCGAGCCCCTGAAACTGGAGTCGGGCAGGCAACTGGTGACTCTGAACTGGGTTCTCTCCCCCCAAACTCCCGTTCGACAAATGCGCGGGATGGGTTCACAACCATTTCATTCCTTGCCCTCTCCCGACCCACTCATGAAGACCCTCGCATCCCTCGCCCTGGTCAGCACCGGGCTCACCCTCGCGGCCGCAACCCAGCCTTCCGGCGGATGGACCGCCGGATTCCAGGAAGGGAAGGCACCGCTGAAATCCATCAGTCAACTGGCCTTCGGTCCGGACGGCATCCTGTTTCTCGCCGACAGCAAGGGGGCATCCGTCGTTGCGGTCGCCACCGGTGATACCCAGGCCGGTGCCGCGGCGCGGGCCTTCAAGGTGGATGGACTGGAGACCAAGCTCGCCGCACTGCTCGGTTCCGCACCCGACCAGATCCTGGTCAATGATCTCGCCGTCAATCCGATCTCCGGCAAGGCCTACCTCGCGGTGTCCCGTGGCCGCGGTCCCGAAGCGACGGCCGTCCTGCTCCGGGTCGGTGCCGATTCCGCCCTGGAGATCGTCAGCCTCGATCGCGTGAAATTCTCGAAGGCGGAACTGCCCGATGCACCCAGGGACGCCGTGGTGGGCGAAGGACGTCGGCAGTCCAATCCCCGGATGGAATCGATCACCGATCTGGCCTTCCTGGACGGACAGGTGGTCGTCGCAGGACTGTCCAACGAGGAGTTCGCCTCGACCCTGCGCTCGATTCCCTTCCCGTTCCAGAAGGTGGCCAACGGATCCACCGTCGAGATCTATCACGGGGCCCACGGACAGTTCGAAACCCGCGCGCCGATCCGCACCTTCGTCCCGATCAGCGTCGGCAATCAGCCCCACCTGCTGGCGGCCTATACCTGCACCCCGCTGGTTCAGTTCCCGCTCAAGGATCTCCAGCCCGGTGCCAAGGTCCAGGGCAAGACCATCGCTGAACTCGGCAACCGCAATCGTCCTCTCGACATGATCTCCTATGAGAAGGACGGGAAGCAGTACCTGCTGTTGGCGAACAGCGCGCGCGGCGTCATGAAGGTGACGACCGAAGGCATCACTTCGGCGGAGCCGATCCGCCAACCCGTGAAGGATGGGGCCACGCAGGGGTTGAAGTACGAGACGGTCAACGGTTGGACCGGTGTGGAACAGCTCGACCGGTTCGGGGCCACCCACGCCATGATCGTGCGCAAGGTCGGAACCGTCCTCAACCTGGAGTCGTTGTACCTGCCGTGAGGTCGGGACTTCCGGGCGCCCTCCTTCGCGCGGTCACTCTCGGGTGGGCGCTGGTCACCGCCTCCTTCCTGGCGTCGGCAGCGGGCTCCGATACTCCCGCGTTGAAGTGGATTCAGGACCCCGCCATCGCGACGGGATGGCGTGTGGAATTGTCGGGGTTGGATCCCCAGACGCTCGGAATCCTGCGCGCCAACGGGACCAACCGATCGACCGCCGACTGGCAGCGTCTGCTCGCGGTCCACTCGGGCGACGGGCTTCCGGATCCGACCCTGCCCGCCATGGCGGGAGTCTATCAGGCCACGTCCAACGCCGTGGTCTTCATCCCGGCATTCCCCTTGCAGGCCGGGGTCTCCTACCGGGCTTCGTTCAAGCCCTGGGCACTGCCCGAGGCCGGCCCGGGCGGGACTCCCGTCAGCGCGGTAAACCGGGTGCCGGCGGTCCCGCTGGAGGCGGTGACCGTGGTGTCGGCGGTCTATCCCACCGCGTCACAGCTGCCGGCAAACCTGCTCAAGTTCTATCTCCAGTTCTCCGGTTCGATGAGCCGGGGTCAGGTGTATGAACACGTCCGCCTGCTGGACGGGAAGGGAGTGCCGGTGGATCTCCCCTTCCTCGAGATCGACGAGGAACTGTGGGATCCGGACATGACCCGATTGACCCTGCTGTTTGATCCGGGTCGAATCAAACGCGGGGTCAAACCGCTGGAGGACGTCGGCGGTGCGCTCGCCCCGGGCCAGTCCTATACCCTCGTCGTGGACCGAGGCTGGCAGGATGCCGCCGGACGTCCGCTGAAGTCCGATTATCGCAAGACCTTCCAGGTCGCCGCCTCGGACCGGGAACCGATCCATCCGGAAAGGTGGAAACTGAGCCCGGTGCGAACCGGCACCCGACTCCCGCTCGACGTGGACTTTGGTGAACCGCTTGAGCATGCCCTCGCCCGACGCCTGATTCGGGTGGTGGACGCGGCTGGGAACGGGATCCCGGGAGCCTGGACGTTGGGGTTGGAGGAACGCTCGGCGAAGTTCATCCCGGAATCCGGCTGGCGTGCCGCCGCTTGGAAGCTGCGCGTCTCCCACGTGCTCGAAGACCTCGCCGGCAACAACCCGGGCAAGGCCTTCGACGTGGATGTCTTTGAGCGCGTCGAACGGCACCTGACCGAGACCTATACCGAGCTGACGATCCCGGTGACGCCGGAAGCGCGGTCCTCCTCCCCGTCGCCGTCACGTCGTCGGCGGAGGTAACGGCTGCGGTCTGGGCAGGGGAATGGCCGCGGAGAAGCGGAGGAGCGGAG
>CAMCFL010000261.1 GCA_945873715.1 Akkermansia muciniphila | reverse complement strand
GACGATCCCGGGGTTGGCAATGCCCGGGGTGGGAATGACCCCTGGATTGACGGTGACCGTGGCGGGATCGCTGGTGACCTGTCCGAAGGTGTTGGAAGCGGTGACGCGCCAGGCGGTCGTCCCGGGCTGGACGTTGTCCAGGATCAGCACCGAACTGGTGGCACCGCTCAGGGCGACGTTGTTGCTCGTCCACTGGTACCCGATGGGTTCGGTGCCGCGGATGCCGAGGCTGAGGATGACCTGGGCCCCGGCGGGGACGGTCTGGCTGAACGGTTGACGGGTGATCAACGGAGCGGGAGTGAAGACTTCCGACACGTTCAACTGGACCCGGGTGGGCGCGTAGTTGGGGACGAGCGTCGCCAGTGAGGGGTTCTCGATGCTGGCAAAGACGCCGGTGCGCGAACCGTGGGGAAGGATGGCGAACACATCGGCCAGGGTGGGCGTGTAGCCGTCGGTCAGGCTGAGGGCGAGGACGCCGTCGAGTTGGGCAGCACCGGTGACCGTGACCTGATCGTACTGGAGACCGGGGTTGCCGGCGGCGAGTTCGAGTTCGATCCGACCCAGCGGTCCCTGGTTGAGCGAGCGGACGAGGAAGGTGCCGATGGGATTGCCGGGGCGCAGGATTCCGTTGTTGGTGACGGTGGTCTCCAGGTTTCCGGAGCCGGCCAGCAGACCCTCGTTCAGGAGGGCGGTGTTGAGGGCGCCGGAGCCCAGCCACGCGCCGGCGAGGTTCAGGGTGGAGCCGGGCCGGTTGTTCCAGCGGGCGGGATCCAGCAGGCTGGTGAGGCCGGATTCGACCTGCACGTCACCGAGGTTCTCCACGGTGCCGGCGATCTCGCGAACACCGGTGGCGTGACGCCAGGTGATCCCGGCGGCCACCCGTGCGGTCAGCCCGGCGTTCAGGCGGCCAGCGGACCAGACGGAGTTGGGGGTGACGTGGAAGGTGGCGTTGGTGCCGTCGAGGATTCCGCCGGACCAGAGGTGGCGCTCGAACCGGGCGGTGCTGCCGTCGGGGATGAAGAGCGTTCCGCCGGCGTGCAGGTTGGTTCCGTCCAGGACCGTGTTCGGCGCGAGATGGACGAGGGTGTCGATCCCGCCGAACAAGCTCACCGATCGCCGGATGTTCAGCGTGGTCCACCAGTTGGTGGCCATGCCGAGGTAAACCCGGGTGAGGGCGAGATAGCCCACGGTGGAGGGCGGGGCGTAGATGCCGATGAGGGAATCGATGTCGATGCGTCCGGATGCCACGGCGGGGCCGGTCGCTGCGAAACGATGGTCTCCGGGACCGAGGGTGAGGATGGCGTTGGTGCCGATCTGCACCGCGCCGCGGATGTCATTGGATGCGCCCGCACGGGCAATGACCGTGTTGCCCGAAGGAATCTCCAGGGTGCCCGTCGTGGTGAACGGAGTGTTGATGGCGATCACATCGCCCTGGGTTGCGGTGGAGCGGAGCAGTCCGCGGTTGATCAGGGGTGAACTGCCGGTGAAGCGGCCGATGCCATCGAGGGTGATCCGACCGTCCGATTCGTTGTTGAGCGGTTGGTTGAGCGTGACCGACTCGGAGAGTTCGATGGTCCCGCGATTGATGGTGATGGCTCCGAGGACCTGCGGGGTGGTGTAGAGGAGGCGTCCGCCGCTCCGGACATCGACCGTGCCGGAGGCGCCGCCGCCGAGGGTGATGTTCCGCAGGGTGCCGACGTTCTCCACGGTGACCGTGCCGGCGAAGAGCAGGTTCCCGCCGGTCAACGTGGCCCCGGATTCGTTGGCTTCGGCGCTCAGCGAGAGGTGCAGCACGTTGGCGTTGGCGGTGTTGGTGACGGTATACGTGCCCTCAAGGGGGATTTGTGCGGTGTCCGTGGCATCCGGAACGAGGTTGGGCGACCAGTTGGTCGGAACGTTCCAGGTGCCGCCGGCGGTGTTCGTCCAGGTGACGGTGGCAGCCAGCGGGCGTACCACGGTCAGGACCGCATTGGCGCTGGGGAGGGAATCGTATTCGTCACTGACCACGACCGAGTAGGTGCCGGCATCGCCGAGCACGAGGTAGGGGAGCGTGAAGGTGGCGTTGGTGGCACCGGGGATTTCCACGGCGTTCTTGCGCCACTGATAGCGGATCGTGCCTTGGCCGGAGGCGGCGACGTTGAAGGTGGCGGCACCGGCGAAGGGCTGGGATTGGGCGTCGGGTTGATCGCTGATGGCCAGCGACGGCCCGGCCGTGGAGGTGTGGCGGAAGGAGAGCCACTCCGAGGTGCCGGTGGCGAGCAAGCTGGCTTCGCCGAAGGCCAGGCCGGGCTGCGTACGGCTGGCATCGGCGAACATGGTTCCTGTCGTCAATTGGACTCCATCCTTGAAGAGGCGGATGGAGTTGTCGGCGCCCGGAGTGCCTGCGAACTCGAGGCGGTAGGTGTGGAAATCGTCAGTAACCGGCGTCGTGACCTTCGCGCCCGGAGTGAGGTCGGCGGTATTGAACCACAGTTGGGTCGCGTTGAAGTTCAGGACGCCCAGACGACCGTCGCCGCGGCTGAAGGAGACCGTCACCCATCCGCGAGCGGTACTGGAGGAGGAGCCGGGACCCATCTTCATGCGGAACTCGACCACGCCATTGGCGGGGAAGCGGGCGGCCACGCCGGCCTTCCGCCAGTAGAGGTTTTCACCGGCGCTCGCGGTGTCGATGTACCAGGCGCCATTGGTGTAGAAGGTGTCCTTCGATGTGCTGACGCGAAGGTAGTCCCAGTCCGGATCCGTGTTGGTCGGGTTCCGTCCGGAGCAGGCGTACCAGGCGCGGAAGCTGTCGGGCTCGAAGAGCGGCAGGTTCAATCCAACCAACACCGGAGCCGACGTCACCGCGCCGTAGGCATTGGAGACACGGACCGTATAGTATCCGGTGTCGGTGTCGCACTGGACGTTGGTCAGGGAAAGAGTGGCGAGGCCGGCCCCGGGCAAGACGACTCCGTCGCGCGTCCACTGGAAGGTCAGGGGAGCCGTGCCGGTGACGCCGAGGGCGAGGCTCACGTTCGAACCGGGTGCGACGAACTGGTTGGTCAGCGCGGTGACGATCGCCGGCGCGGCGATGTCGGGAATGCCGTCCGCGGCCGGGTTGTTGAACAGGTAATCGACCTGCGCAGCCGAAAGGATCCGATCGAAGATCCCGATCTCATCGAGGCTGCCGGCGAAGGTGGAGGTGGGAGTGCCGGCGGACGTGACGCCGCCGAGGAGGAAGAAGGCGGCGTTGGGAACGAGGACGCTGCCTGGGGTGGAATGCTCGACGGGGGAACCATCCACGTAGATCGCATTCGCGGAACCATCGGCCCGGTGGGTGGCAACGATCTGATGCCAGTTGCCGTCATCGACGGTGGTGAGGGAACGGGGTTCAGTGCCCGAGTCGGCGGGGGTGGTGGCGTACCAGGATGCCTTTCGGGACTGACCGTTCCCACCCGACGCATTCAGGTTGAGGGCGTATCCGTTGTTTAAGGTGAGCGTGTGCTTCGACAGGTAGGAGGCGTAGCCGTTGGCTCCGGGCGACGACTTGACCCAGGCCACGACCGTGAAGTCGTTGGTCGCGAGGGAGAGGACCGGACCCATGTTCACCAGACCGCCGTTGGTCCGGTTGAGCTGGAGCGCCCGACCCGCGCGCCCGGCCGCGACGGAGAGCGTGCCGGCGGGGGAGTTGGTGCCGTCGTAGCGGTTGGGGGCACTGTCGAGGACGACCGTGGAATCGGCGGGTTCATCGAGATGCCAACGGGCAATCGGGATCACGTCGCCGGGATTGATCTGCAATGGCTGCCGGACATGCAGGCGGGCGATCCGGGAGGTGCTGGCTCCAAAGTCGTTCTCGGCGATCAGGCGGTAGCCGGCGGCGTCGAGGGCCGAGACCGGGCCGAGGTTGAGGTTGGTGGTGATCGCGCCGTCGATGTTGGTCCCGTTCTTCTGCCAGCGGAAGGTGATGGGATCCGTCCCGGAGACGAAGGCGGAAAAGGACCCGGAACCCCCGTTGTTCAGGGTCAGATCCAGCGGTTGCCCGATCACGGTCGGGGCCGAGCCTTCGAACAGTTCCTTCAGGTTGAGGACGACGTTGGTGGTCGAGTAGACGGCTTCCACCACGCCATTGGCGGGTTGTTCGATCGGGTTGAAGGTCCCGGTCCGGGCGGTGGTGGTGACCACGGTGTACTGGTCATTGGTGCCGACGCCGGGGAGCAGCTTGACCTTGATCTTGCCGCCCACGGTCGCTGCGCCGGTGACACGGACGAGATCCGAGTTGGTGCCGGGAATGCCGCGGCCGACCTCGACGAACAGCGTGCCCGCCGTCTGGTTGAAGCTGGGGAACTGAAGGACGCCCGGACTCGCCCCTGGCGCGACCGTGGCACCGCTGTTAACGAAGGGCAGACCGAAGGCACCGGTGCCGGACAGGGTGCCTCCGGTGAAGGTCGTCGTGGTGGCGGAGCCACCCACCTGACCACCGGAGAGGGCATAGGTGCCTGCGCCCTGGCCGAGGGTCGAGTTGAGGTAGGTCTGGGTGCCGCCCTGGAGGTTCCAGGTGCCACCGTTGGTGACGGTGGCATAGTTGAAGGTGAAGTTGGTGCTGTAGCTGACCGATCCGAGGTTGTTGAACACGGGGCCGGCGCCGTATCCCGCCCAGACGAAGGTGGCCTGACCGGAGATGGTCGAGGTGCCGAGGAGTTCGAGGTGGGAACCGTAGCTGCCCAGGATGCGGCTGTCGTTGGCCCAGGTGAAGGTGCCGGCGACGCGCACGTGACCGGGCTTGGTGCCGTCGTAGGTGGAAAGGTTGTGGTCGGCGGTGGTGCTGAGGGCGAGAAGTCCGCCGGCGGGAACGGTGAGGACGGGGACGGAGCCATCGCCGTCGCGGTTGATGCTGCCTGCAAGCCACCAGACGTTGGTGGCGACCAACGCCTGGCCGCGGAATTCGCCGTTGGTGAGGGCGTAGTTGGCGATGCTCGACGGGGTCGTCATCAGCCAGGTGCCACCGGACTGGTTGTAGCGGGCGACGGTGACGTTGGTGAGTTGGCGGACGGTGCCGGCGGACTGCCAGAGCGAGGGCGTGAACAGGTCCTTGGTGCGGAGGGAAGCATCGGAGCCGCGGAAGCGCAGGGCGTTGGCCGGGGCGGTAATGGGGCCTTCGATGGAGGCGACGGAGCCGCCGTCGAGACCGAGGATGGCGTTGGCACCGAGGGTGGCGTTGCCGGCGTGACGGAAGTTGGAGTTGATGACGGTCATCTCACCGCCGTTGTGGGACCAGGAGTTGAGATTGGTGACGTTGGCGGAGGAGAAGGTGAAGTTGGTGGTGAACGAGACCGAACCGGAATTGACGAAGGCTGGGCCCGCGCCGTAGCCGGCCCAGACGAAGGTGGCCTGACCGGAGATGGTCGAGGTGCCGAGGAGTTCGAGCCGGGAACC
>CAMCFL010000260.1 GCA_945873715.1 Akkermansia muciniphila | reverse complement strand
GGGGCAGCCCCAAGATGCGCCGGGGCCTTCGGCCCTGCGTTCCCACGGGCTACCAAACAATCACTACGAATTCCCGGGCCGGTTCCCGGGCCAGCATCCGGATCGACTCGCGGCCGGCGATCCGTCCGCCATTGGCCTTGATCCACTCTTCGATCGGTTGACCGAAGCGGCTGGTGAAGTCATCGACGTTGGCTACGACACAGCTCATTCCACGACTGCGAAGCTCGTCCATGCGGTCGGAAACGAGCAGGTGCCGGACCCGTTGATGACCGAAGGGTTTCCAGAGCGAGGTTTCGGCGTCATTGACGGTCACGAACCCGATCAACGGAGCGTCTGCCGGGATCCACTGACGAAGTGGAGCGAGGACGTCGGCGCGTCGGGCATAGACTTCATAGACCGTCGAAGCCCGCTCAATCGCCCGTGACTTGGATGCGCTTCCCAACAGGTCCAGGAGCGTCCGGGCCGGCCAGAGCGGTCGGGTGGGCAGGAGCACGACCAGGACCAGGACCAGGACCGATGCCGCGGCCGAACCGACGCGGAACCATCGGGTGCGGACGGCGGTGCTGGCGCTGCCGAGAATCAGGACCGAGGGGAGCAACCAAGGGTAGTAGGGGGCGAGGATCCGCCCTGCGGTCGTGATGCCGGAGCGCGCGAGATAGGGAGCGAGGGCTACCATTGGCAGGAGGAGCAGGGCCATCCTCGCACGGTCATGGAACCAGGGACCGGTCCATCTCTCCGGACGGCGCAATCCGTGTAACAACGTGAGGAGAAGCAACCAGGTCACGCCAAAGCCAAGGCCGGCATGCTCTTCCCCGGGGAGTTCCCGGATTGCATAGGCGGCCCGGCCATTCTCGGCGAATCCATCCAAGCGCATCTTCCAAGATTCGGGCAGAACCCTTTCGACGGTACCGTTGATGGCGCCGGCACCGGGGAGGATGGGCGGGAGAAGATTCTGGGTGGCGAGCAGGCCGAAGTTATGGGTGGCACAGATGATGGGTCCGGGGGGGCGGATCCAGGCGTCCTCCGCCTTCAGACCGGTCCAGTCTCCGGTATGGATCTGGTTCAGGAGGGAGATGGGTGCGAGGGAAGTGACGAGGGCCAGCAACGCCGTGGCGGTGGCCAGGAAGGGGCGGCGGAGCAGGGGAAGGACGGCAGGCCAGATGGCGAACGTCCAAGGCAGGAGCAGGGGAATATTGGAGCTTTTCGCCCCGGTCATCAACGCGACCGCGATGCAGGACCACGCGGCGGAAATCGGATCCCGGGTCTGCCTCGCCCGGAGGGCCAGAGCCAGGGCGGCCGCGGAAAGCGTGGCCCCGTGGAGATCGTTCCCGATGCTGCCGGCCTGCAAGGCGAAGCAGTAGCCGGTCGGAAACAACCACATCCACGCAGCGGCGGCCCGTCCGCCAACACCCATCTGCCGCAGGATGCTGAAGACGAAGCCGGGCAGTAGGCAGTAGGCCGCGATATTGAGGAGGAACAGCGGGCGATCGGATTTCAGCGTGGCCAGCACTGGAGCAGTCGCCCATTCAAACCCGCAGGCACGGGTGTTCAACCGTTGATAGGGTGCGGGGATCCAGTGCCATCGTCCTTCGGCAAGCCAATGGAGGACCCGTGGCGTGCGGTATGCCAGGGCGTCGATGTTGTTGGGGGCGTAAAGCCATCCGCCCACGAGCCCAGCCAAGACGAGGAGGAGGAACGTCAGGGCCGGCCAGCGGCGCCAGCGCCGGACGAGGGAAGCCGGACGGATCCGTCTGGACGGCTGCCGCAAAAGCCAGAACACGGCGACGACCAGTCCAACGCCCAGGAGGATGGCGTAGGCGGCTTCATTGAGCAGGCCAAGAACGGAAAGCACCCAACCGACGGTCACTGCGGCGGCGTGGTAGGCCAGCCAGAGCTTCGGTAGGCGCGGGGTGGTCATCGTCGGGAGAACCCTCCGCCTAGCCCGTCCGCTGCGCTCCGGTCCGCTCGAAGACGAAGAGGTTGTTCAATCCCAGTTGGAACGTCTCGTGCACCCGCAGGGTGAAGTCCGGTTCCGGAAAGATCTCCGGCGTCTTCCGGATGTCGTATCCGTGGTGCTCCTCCAGAGACATCCCATGGACCAGTCGCACCTTGACCAGAACCTCCAGGATGGCATCCACCGCGGGTGACGGTACGGAGATCACGAGGCGTCCGCCCGGCTTGAGCAATCGGGCGCATCCTTGGGCAAGACCTGCATAGCCGGATTCCGGAAAGTGCTCCAGCACGGCCAGCAGGACGATGACGTCGAAAGGCCCCGAGCCTGGCGGCAAATCGTTTGGAAAATAGCCGCGCACCATGCGGAATCCCTGACGGGTGCGATAATCGGCAGGCAGGGTCGGATCAATCCCCATGGACCCCGGGCCACAATACCCAAGACGGTCGAACAGCACCCCGTCGGCGCTCCCAAGGTCGAGGACGCGGTCGCCGGATCGGATCTGCGGAGCGGCCTTCCGGATGCGCCAGTCCTGAAGGAAACGATCGACGGTCGTCATGCCTCAAGAGGTGGCGGACTCGTTGGAAGGCGGACGACGTCCCATCGTCTTGAGGCCGAGAACGGAGAGATGGAAGCTGCTGAAGATGGTCTGCAGGCCAAGCAGGGTGAGGGTCGCACCGGGAATCAGGCGCCGAAGGTTCTCTTCGATGGGAAGCGGTCCGAAACCGGCCGACTTCCAGGTCCACAAGGCACTGCACAGGATGGCGAGTCCGCCCAGACTCATGAGGGCTCCCAGGATGCAGCCCTTCTCCAGATTCCAATGGCGGAAGAGCCCGGCAAAATGGGCGTCGTTCGGGAGCAGACCTTCACCGACGGCGAAGACCTTGGCATAAAAGGCCTGAGCCACGAGTTGGTAGCCGAGCACGCAGGCCATGCTGGCCATCACCATGGTGCCGAGATCCAGGGTGATCGCACCCGCCTTCAGGGGTCCACGAAAGGTCAAGGCCATGCCCAGGAACCCCAGCAGGAACAGAAGGGACCCAGGAACGAGGAACAGCCATTTCGGGGAGTAGATCAGCATGAACCGCAGGTGGCGCCAACCGTCCCGCCACGGCTTCAGGTGCGGCGGACGGGAACGACCATCCGGATGCAACGTGATCGGGACCTCGGCCATGCGGAGGTTCTTGAGCGTCGCCTTCATCACCATCTCCGAGGCGAACTCCATCCCGGTCGTCTTCAGGTCCATCTTGCGGTAGCCCTCGGCGGAAAAGCCCCGCATGCCACAGTGAAAATCATGGATCGGAGTCCGGAATAGCAGACGCCCGATGAACGACAGGATCGGATTGCCGATCCAACGGTTCTTCCAGGGCATGGCCCCGGGCGCGATGGTTCCGCCTCCGCGGGGCATCCGGCAGCCCATGACCAGGTCGTAGCCCTGTCGCAGTTTTTCGACAAAGCCACTGAGATCGGAGAAGTCGTAGGAATCGTCCGAGTCCCCCATCAGGATCCAGCGGCCACGGGCGGCCTGGATGCCGCCGCGCAGGGCATTCCCATAACCCTTCTCCTGGACCCGCTCCACGCGGGCTCCCAGCGATTCGGCAATCTGGATCGAGCCATCGGTCGAACCGTTGTCGGCGATCAGGACTTCACCGCTGATGCCGGCTTTGGTGATCCCGGCCTGGGCCTTGCGGATGCAGGTGGCCAGGGTTTCGGCCTCATTGAGGCACGGCATGACGATCGTGAGGTCGAGCTTTTCTGGCATAGATTGGCGCAAACGGCGAGGGACCTTGTATCGGGAACCCTCCGCGGGATCAAGCGGCGCGGCGGGAACGGCGTCGCAGGATCCAGAATCCGCCGGCCAAGGCGATTCCGGAGGCCCAGGTGCCCGTTTCCGGCACCGGGTTGTACCCGATGACATCGAAGAACTGCCGGTCGGCCGGGGTGAAGCTCAGGAGCTCCCCAGGTCCAATGGTCGGATCCATGATGCCGAGGGGGGTGACGCCATTGAGCCAGTGGTTGGCCTGTTGGCCGTCGCCGAATCCGGAGAACGTGGGATCCGAGCCGCGGGCGAATTCGGCCACCGCCGTCGTCCCGCCATCGATGGAAAAGTACTTGGAACGGGTGTCGGCCGAGATGTCGAAAACGCCCGGGCCTGCTCCGGAACCCGAGAACGAGCCGGCAGGATTGGTGCTCTCGGACGAGAATCGGAACAGGTCGGCCAGTCGGGGGATGGCACCGGATTCTTGAGTGATCGATCCGAACGAGATACCTTCAGACACGCTCTGAAACCCCATGATGTGCCCGATCTCGTGGGCAATGACGCCGATCAGGTCGTAGCTTGATATCGCGATCCCATCGGAACGATCGACATCGTAGCTGAGTCCAGAATTGATCTCCACCGTGCCGTCTGGGCCGGCGTCGTTCCCTCCAATGAGCCCAAGCGCCTTGCCCAGAGCTCGATGGACGACAATCAGGTTGTTGTTGTTGTCGGCGCTGGTTCCGGCCGTCCCGGCATCTATGCGCAGGAGACCGGACGTCCGATTGATCAGGAACTGAACGGGAGCCGAAGCCTGAAGGAAAGAGGTGGCCGACAGATCGGCGGGCGAGACCACGTCGTTGATCAATGCCTGCCTGGCCGTGGCGTAGGCGAACGCCGTGGCTCCCGCAGTTGAATTGCCAACTCCACTGGTCCCATAACTTAGGGTGATATTGAGCTGGATGGGATCGTTGAAGTAGCCCGACCACAGATTGCCGGCGGCAACCGCTGCCGCCATGAAGTTGGCCGGAACCCCTCCGCCATTGGTGAAATTGAAGGTCAAGGCAGACGCCGGGGTCGCGACGATCGACAGCGCCGCCGCCAGCGGCCAAGCGCGTCGGGTGGAAATCAGGAAAGCCATACTCAGAAAACAGGACACGATTCTGTTTAGATAGGGTATTCCACGTCAACTGCGCCCCTCCCCATCCCGGAGGGATGGCAGCGATTAGCCCGGGGTACCACCCCGGGAACTGGCGCGAAAAGTCCAATCAACCCCGGAGGGGTTGAAGCTCTGCCACCCCTCCGGGGTGGGAGGATTTCAAGGGCAACTGACCCGGGGTATCGCTTCGCTCACCCCGGGCTAATCGCTGAAACGCCTCCGGCGTAGAGCACACCCGCCGGAGCCCGCAAGCATCCACGGCGGCTTCGGAGGGACGAGTTCTCGGAGGGACGAGTTCTACGAGTCCGCGAATGCCAACCAGCGCAGTTTCGGACTCGCGGAGCTCGTCCCCCCAGACGATGGCATCGGGGGCAGTGTCCAGATGTACCCTTGGCCCTCGGTGCATTCTGAGTTTGTTGTCACGAATGTAGGCCCGCTGCCCTCCGCGGGCGGTTGGGCATCGTGGGGCCTCGCTGCCTGAGGGCGGGCGGCCTGCAGCCGAGACCCGCTCAAGATCCGCCATTGGCTTTGCCCGGTCGCACCGG
>CAMCFL010000259.1 GCA_945873715.1 Akkermansia muciniphila | reverse complement strand
TGCCAGCGCAGACTGGTCCATCAGGTTGGCCGCCTCCGCCAGACTCGACGGCAGGCGGGCCAGGCTCGGATCAATGTAGGCATTTCCCTGGTAGCCCACCCCGCAATCCAGCCCTTCACGGATCCCGGCGAAGCCCGCGGCAAACATGGCGGCAAAGGCCAGGTACGGGTTGGCATCCGCCCCTGGCATCCGGTTCTCGATCCGGAACGATTTTCCATGTCCCACGATCCGGAAACCGCAGGTCCGGTTGTCCGTGGACCATGCCATGCGGGTCGGTGCCCAACTCCCGGCCTGGTAGCGCTTGTAGCTGTTGATGGTCGGCGCGAAGAACAGGCACAGTTCCGGGCAATACTTCAGCAATCCGCCCAGGAACTGACGGAACAGCTTCGATCCCGCCCCGGCTTCCGCATCCCAGAACACCGGCTTTCCTTCGCGCCACAGACTGAGGTGGAGATGACAGGAATTCCCGGCTTCACCCGGTGCGTACTTGGCCATGAACGTGACCGCCTTGCCGTGCTGCTCGGCGATCTCCTTCACGCCCTGCTTGAAGACGACATGCATGTCCGCCATCGGCAGCGGTTCGTCGTGCGTGAAGTTGATCTCGTGCTGTCCCCGGCTCCACTCCCCCTTGCTGCTCTCGACCGGCACCCGCGCCGCGCACATCCCGTTCCGGACGGCGCGCATGAGCGGTTCATCGCGGGTTGGCTGCATCAGGTGATAGTCGATCCGGTAATCACTGGACGGTTTCAGGTGGTGGTAACCGTCTTCAAAAGCGGCATGGTAGGTCTGGTTGAACAGATAGAACTCCAACTCGCTCGCACAGCGGCAGCCGTAGCCGGACTCCCGCAACACCTCCAATTGGCGGCGCAGCACCGAGCGCGGTGCCTCGGCCACACACTGACCGTCTTCACGCACGTAATCGCACAACACCAGGACCGAGGCCGTCTGCCAGGGCAACTCCCGCAGCGTGGACAGGTCCGGCCGCATCAGGAAATCACCGAAACCCGCATCCCAGTTCGCCACCTGGAACCCCTCGAGCGGATCCATGTCCAGGTTCACCGTCAGGAGGTAGTTGCAGCCGTGGGTCCCGTGGCTGACCACCGAATCGAGGAAGTAATCGGCCCGGAATCGCTTCCCCACCAACCGACCGAACGGATCAGGAAAACCCACCAACACGGTATCGATCCGTCCCGAACCGACTGCTTCCTTCAGTTGCTCAATGGTCATGATGTGCCTTCGCCTGTCTTTGAGTGGAAATCACCGCGGACCTCAGGAGGCCACGTACACGTTCTTCGTCTCGGTGTAGCCATCCATCGCCGCCATGCCCAGGTCCCGGCCCAGGCCCGAGGTCTTGAATCCTCCGAACGGGGCCTCCACATGAACGCTGTTGTGGCAGTTCACGCTCAGCACCCCGCTGTCGATCGCCCGACTCACCCGCAACGCCCGCGAAAGATCCCGCGTCCAGAGCGATCCGCTCAATCCGTAAGGCGAATCATTGACCTCCCGGATCATCGTCGCCTCGTCGTCGAAGGGCGTGATCGCCACCACCGGACCAAAGATCTCCTCGCGCCAGCAGCGGTCGCCACGTCCGACGTCCAACAGCACCGTCGGCTCGAGATAGAATCCCTTGGCAATCGGTCGGCCGCCCCCGCTGGCGAAGCGGGATCCCCGGCTCCGCGCATCCGCGAGGTACGTTTCCACCGACGCCCGCTGTGCAGCGCTGGCCATCGGACCCAACTGGGTCGCATCCAGCGCCGGATCGCCAACCACCAGTTTCCGGGTCGCCGCGACGAACCGTTCCACAAACGCCGCGTACACCGAACGCTCGACGAACATCCGGCTCCGGGCGCAGCAATCCTGCCCGGTGTTGGCAAAAACGCTCATCGGCGAGCTGTCCGCCGCCTTTTCCCAGTCGGCATCCGCGAAAACCACGTTCGGTGATTTGCCCCCGAGTTCGAGGGACACCCGCGTCAGGTTGCGCGCTGCCAGTTCCATGATCCGCCGACCGATCTCGGTCGATCCCGTGAACGACACCTTCCGCACCAAAGGATGGGTCACCAGAGCATCCCCCACCGCCGCCCCGCTCCCCGGCAGGATCTGGAGTACGCCTGCCGGCAGGCCCGCCTTCACCGCCAGTTCCCCCATCTTGAGCGCCGTCAACGGCGAGATCGACGCCGGCTTCAGGATGACCGCATTGCCCGCAGCCAACGCCGGAGCAGCCTTCCAGGCGGCAATCGGCAGTGGGAAGTTCCAGGGCACAATCGCCGCCACAACGCCCATCGACTGCCTCAGCGTGAAATCAAACCCGCCGCGACCCACCGGAAGCGTCTGGCCACCAAACTGGGAAATCGCACCGGCGTAATACTCGAACACCCGCCCGGCAAGCCCCGCCTCGTCACGCGCCTCGGCAATGGGCTTTCCCACCTGACGTCGTTCCAGTTGCGCCAACTCTTCGTTGTGCTCGCGCAACACCCGGGCCACCCGATACAGGATCTCCGCCCGTTTGCCCGGGGCCAGGTCCCGCCACCCCGATTCCCAAGCCCGCTGCGCCGAGGTCACCGCGGCGTCGACGTCCGACACGGTGGCCGCGGCCACTTCGACGAACGCTTCCTCGGTGGCCGGGTCCACCAGTGTGATCCGACGTCCGTCGGAAGCCACCCGATACCCGCCGTCCAAAAACAAATCGATGGGGAAATTCATGACTCTGTACCCCACGACTGTATGAACCCCGGGCCTCCGTGGCCCAGCCCAATCCCATGCCACAAAAGGGGGTCTTGAATGGGAGGCGGCCGGTCCTTCGGCGGCGGGGTACATCCTGACTTTGTTGTCACGAATGTAGGCCCGCTGCCCTCAGCGGGCGTTTTCAAATCGCCGCCTGAGCCGCAACGATGCAGTAGGAGTAACCGAAATTCGCACGCGAAGACGCGAAGACGCGAAGAATCACCGGGTTTTGGATTCTGAAATGAGCCACCCTTCGGTGAACGATTCCGGTCATGGGAGGCTTCCGATGATCCGTCGCCTTTTCGCGGCTTCGCGTGAGCTTTTCCCTCCGGCGCATCTGAATCGTTCCGGCTGAGAGGCAGGCGGCCTCCACCCATGACCAAATCAAGATGCACCCCGGGCGGCGACGGAACCGCCTGAAGGGTCGCATTCCGGCAAAAGGCGTCTAAGGTCCCACCACCCGTCCGCGATGCACCTGCCACACGATCCGGTCATGCTGTTCGATGGAGTCTGCCATCTGTGCAACTCGTCCGTCGGGTTCGTGATCCGGCGCGATCCCCGGGCAGGGGTCCATTTCCTCCCCGTCCAATCCCCTCGCGGCCGTGAAATCTACCGGAGCCACGGCCACGATCCCGATCAACCCGATACCATCCTCTGGATGACCGGCGGCCAGGTCCTCTCCCGATCCGACGCCATCATGGCGATCGGGAAGCACCTGGGCTTTCCCTGGTCGCTCGCGGTGGTCGGACGCGTCCTGCCCCGGCGAACCCGGGACTGGCTGTACGACTTCATCGCCAAACGCCGCTACCGGTGGTTTGGCCGGAGCAGCACCTGCATGGTTCCCACACCCGGGATCCGGGCGCGGTTTCTGGAATGACCCGGCCGTGCCCCTGCAAAGGGATCAACGGCACCCCAACCGGATCCATGCTGCAACGGAACGGGGGAATGGGCGGCCCGCCCGTTCCTCCCAAACCAAGACCTCCGCCTCAAGCCCGCAACTTTACCAGCAGGTCCTTGCTTTCGACGGTCTCGCCGAGGGTGGCATACAGGGCATCGACCACGCCATCGACGGGCGAGGTGATGGTGGTCTGCATCTTCATCGCTTCCATCATCAGCAGCTTGTCCCCCTTGGAAACCTTCTGACCCACGGTCACGGAGATGGTGGCGACCAACCCCGGAATCGGCGCGCCCACCTGCGTCGGATCGGCGATGTCCGCCTTCGGACGGGTCTTGGCCTGCGGTGCCACCTTCTTGTCGGTGACGTATGCCTCACGGCTGATGCCGTTCAATTCGAAGGTGATCGTACGTCGCCCGTCCTTGTCCGGTTCGCTGACATTGATCAACTTGATGATCAGGGTTTTTCCCTCCTGAATCGCGACACTGATCTCCTCGCCCCGACGCAGGCCGTAGAAGAATGCCGACGTCGGCAGTACCGAGACGTCGCTGTACTCCCGCTGGTGCTTGGAAAAGTCGGTGAACACCTGCGGGTACATGAGGTGCGAGAAAACATCGTCCTCCGTCACCGCCCGCTTGAGCTTGCCGGCCAGTTCCTCCCGCAACTTCTCGAACTGCACCGGCACTGCGACGGCACCGGGAACGACTCCCCGCTCATGATTGCGCTTCGCCTCCGCATGGCGTTTGTCCCCGAGCACCACCCGGGAGACTCCCTCGGGCCAACCGCCCTCCGGCCAACCGAGACCTCCGGAGAGCATGTCTACCACCGACTCCGGGAAAGGGGTCGCGCCCGCCTCCAGATTGAGGACATCCACCGGCTTGATCCCTCGACTGAACAGGAAGAGCGCCATGTCGCCGACCACCTTGGACGAAGGCGTCACCTTCACGATGTCGCCGAACAACTGGTTGACCTCCGCATAGGTCCGGGCGATCTCGGGCCATCGATGGGAGACCCCCATGCTGGCGGCCTGCTCCTTCAGGTTGGTGTACTGGCCGCCCGGCATCTCATGCAGGTAAACCTCGGCTGATCCCGTCTTCGGTGCCGTATCGAAGGGCACGTACATCTCGCGGACCTTCTCCCAGTAATCCGAGAACTCATTCAGCGTCTCGACGTCCAGCCTGGTATCCCGCGGCGCATGCTGCAGGGCCGCCGCCACCGAATTGAGGTTGGGCTGGGACGTGCTGCCGGACATCGACGCCATTGCCAGATCGACGATGTCCACGCCCGCGTCGGAGGCCTGAAGGATCGACGAGGCCTGCACGCCGGCGGTGTCGTGCGTGTGGAAATGGAGGGGAATGCCCACCGCCTCCTTCAAGGCCTTCACCAACTTGCGCGCCGCAAACGGCCGGCACAGTCCGGCCATGTCCTTGATCGCCAGCGTGTGCGCCCCCATCCGCTCCAACTCCTTGGCGAGCCGGACATAGTATTCGAGCGGATACTTGTCGCGCTTCGGATCCAGGATGTCGCCGGTGTAGCACACGGCGGCCTCACACACGGCATGCGTCCCCTGCACCGCTTCCATCGCCACGCGCAGGTTCGGCAGGTAATTGAGCGAGTCGAAGATCCGGAAGATGTCCATGCCCCCTTCGGCCGCGTGCTTCACGAACCCCGCAACCACGTTCTCGGGATAGTTGGAGTACCCCACCGCATTCGAACCCCGGAACAACATCTGGAAACAGATGTTGGGAATGCGCGCCCGCAACTGGCGCAGGCGTTCCCAGGGATCCTCGCTGAGGA
>CAMCFL010000258.1 GCA_945873715.1 Akkermansia muciniphila | reverse complement strand
TTGGCCTTTGACAGGACGGGGAGGAGCATCCCGGCCAGGATTGCGATGATCGCAATCACGACGAGCAACTCGATGAGGGTGAACGCGCGAAGGGAGGTCATTTCCGGGACCGGTCGGGGAGCTCTCATGATCACGTCACATCGCAGCCGGATTGGGGCCCGCGGTCAAGGGGGCAACAGGGTGCGTCCAAACGCCTGTCGTGTGGGCGTGCCGAGAGCCGGCGGGCAGTTCCGCGGTGGCGGCAGCTTATGGCCGGGGCAATGGCGTCAGATTCATCCCTTTGAAAGTTTGAGGGCGATTGAGAGGGAGTTGGCGGATGGCGAGACCATCGCGAATCGACAGGGACGGGGCGTGGCATCACGTCATGACGCTGGGCGAACGGGTTCTGATTCTCGACAACTGCAGGGTGGACGAGGTGGGGAGCATCTCCACCTGAATCCTGTCCGGATCGCCGGGAGCAGACCGTCGTGCGGCGTGTCTGCTTTTGAACCTACTGCCCCCATTCTTACCTTCGGGGCCATCTTGACCGGGCAGGAGAAATTTGCATTCTTCTAAAGCCAACTCATGCCCGCTTATAATCCTCTGCGCCAAAAGGCACTTGGAGTGCCATCGCGAACCCGTTCCGGGGCGGGCGGCTTTACGTTGATCGAACTGCTGGTAGTGATTGCCATCATCGCGATCCTGGCCAGCTTGCTATTGCCCAGCCTGGCCAAGGCCAAAACGAAAGCCCAAGGGGTTCAATGCCTGAGCAATCTTAAACAGTTGCAACTCGCGTGGTACCTGTATGCGGAGGAGAACAACGGCAACCTGATCCCGAATCTCTGGGCGGGGTCAGCGAATATCCGCAACACGGCCAAGAACTGGGTGGCTGGACGGCTTGATTTTTCCGGGGCCAACCGGGATAACACCAATACGCTCTTCCTCAGCCAATCTCCCCTCTACAAATACACCCAGAACATCGGTGTGTATCGTTGCCCGGCAGATCAAAGCATGGTGAAGACGGCGGGAGGATCGGTGCGCCGGTCCCGCAGCCTCTCGATGAATGGCTGGGTGGGGGATGTGGAAGGCCGGGCCTGGGGCGGGCAAACGGAGTATCGCCTGATCAATAAGCTGGATGACTTCATCCGCCCGGGACCCACCATGACTTTCGTCTTTGTTGATGAACATGAAGACAGCATTGATGACGGTTGGTTTGCGGTGAACATGCGCGACCGGGGACCAGGAACGATGATTGCGAATTATCCGGCCAGTTATCACAACGGGGCAGGAGGCCTCTCCTTTGCCGATGGGCATGCGGAGATACGCAAATGGCTGGACCCGCGCACCAAAATCAAGGTTTCGAAGAAGTACATCGATCTGAATATCCTCAGCCCGAACAACAGGGACATCACCTGGCTGCAGGAACGTACTACTGGGCTCGTGCAATAGGCAGTGGGGAGGCAATGGGGTCGGGGTGGTTCTGGGGGATGAAGAAGAGGCCCAGAAGCTCCTGAAGGATCTGAAATCCAACCCGGCGGAACAGACCTCGGTGAGGCAGGTGGCGAGGGAATCGCGGCTGGCATGGAGGGACTTGGTGTCCGCGAGCGAAGGCTTGTTGGGACGAACCTGGTCGGACATGACGAACCGGCATGGGGATCGGGGGCGCAACGGCCTGATGGCGGTGGCGACGCGTCACCTGGGGTGGCGACTGATCGAGGTGGTGCGGGAGATCCCAGGCCTGAGCTAGGGTGCCGCTGCGCAGGGGATTCGGCAGTTCTGGAGGTGGCTGCCAGCAGACCAGGAGAAGGAGGACTTCCGGAAGGCCTTGATCCAGCAAATGTTGAAGTTATAGATCTGACCCCATTGACTCCCGTTACCAGTCGAACCAGCCCGCTCCCGGCAGTCCCTTTCCGGCCTGGATCCGATGGAGTTGGTTCACCGGGAGCGACGGGAATTCTTCGGCTTTTCCGTCGGGCCAGCGCACCTGCAACCGGACAGGTTCGCCCCGGGTCCCCAGGCCGAAATGGGTCCGCGGATCCTGACTGGAGCAATAGCCCTCGTTGGGTTGGTGCTGACGCCACTGGATCCGCTTGTCGTCAACCAGACGCAGCACCGCATTGCGGACTTCCCGGCCTGCCCGGTCCCGCAGTTCGAACTGTACCCAGTGGCGGCCCTTGCCCACCCGGTTCCGCAGGACCGTCACGGGAGCATCCTTCTCGATGACCACCAGATCCAGGGTGCCGTCGCGGTCGAGGTCGCCCACCGCCATTCCCCGACTGGTCCCCAGGATTTCCGGCAGGACTCCGCCGGCAGGGCTCACGGTTTCAAACCGCCCTTGGCCGCGTCCCCGGAGCAGGGTGTTGGCCTCGGCATAAGGATCGGACTCGGAACGGACCCGGGCATCGAGGCGTACCCGTCCGTTGGCCACATAGAGGTCGAGTTCGCCGTCGAGGTCGAAGTCCGCAAAGGCCACCCCGAATCCGGTGGAGGGCAGCGAGCCCATCATGGGGCCGTCGGGGCTGATGGAGTCGGTAAACAATCCGTTCTGGTTGAGAAAGAGGCCATGGCCTTCTCCCACCATGTGCGTGACGAACAGGTCGAGCCAACCGCGCTGGAGGAGGTCCACCGCCACCACCCCCATCCCCGCCCGGGGGATGCCGACCGTGTTGAGTCCACAGCCGCGCAGCAAGGCGTCATCCACGAACCTGCCCGCTCCCTGGTTCAACCAGAGTTGGTTGGCCATCGCGTCATTGGCCACGAACAGGTCGATCCGGCCATCATGATCGAAATCGCCGGTCGCCACCCCCAGCCCATTGCCGTAGGCCCGGGTCAGGCCGGCCGCTTCGGTGACGTCCGAAAAGGTGCCATCCCCCCGGTTGTGGAAGAGGCTGGGCGGAAGTGGCGCGGCAAAGCTCTTGGGTCCGCAGTAATCCCGGCGACCGCCACTGGAGAAGCACTCCTGTTCTTTCCCGGGTGACCATCGGACGTAGTTGGCGACCAGCAGGTCGAGATGCCCGTCGCCATCGTAATCCACAAAGGCTGCGCTGGTACTCCAGGAATTCACCGCCACTCCCGCCTTGGCCGTGACATCGGCAAAGGTGCCATTGCCCTGATTGCGATACAGCCGGTTGCTCCCGAGTTGCGTGACATACAGGTCGGCAAATCCGTCCCCGTCGTAGTCGCCCACCGCACAGCCCATTCCGTAGCCATCCGGACATTCCAGACCTGCGGCGACGGTGACGTCCGCAAACTTCCAGTCGCCCAGATTGCGGTAAAGCCGATGTCGGGGAGGGAGAGGCCGGAGGGGATCCAGCGCCCCGCCATCCACGCAGAAGACATCCAGCCAGCCGTCCCGGTCATAGTCGATCAACCCGACGCCGCCGGACTCGTTCTCCGGAAACCAAAAGCGACCTGACTGTCCGGAGGAATGGCGGAAATCGAGTCCGCTGCTGGGTTCCAGGCGGGTGAACCAGGGCTCAGCAGCCGTCCTTGGGGCGGAGGGGATCGGCGTCGAAGGAGCGTTGGTTACGGAGGCGGCCGGGGTGGGTGAGCCGGGTCGCTCGCACCCGCAAAGCACGACCGCGAGCCAGATGGCCGCGTGGCCGGGGTTCGACTTCATGGCTGTTTCAGGGCGTGTGTGAGTTCGGCGGCTTCCGGACTGCCAGGTGCCATGACCTGGAGGCGGGCGAGGCTTTCCCGCGCTGCGCCGCGTTGTCCGAGGGCCAGTTGCAGCAGTCCAAGCTGGGCCGTCGCACGGGGCAGTGCCGGAGCCAGTTCAACGGCTTGCAGGAAGTGCGCGTGGGCGCCGGCGAGATCGGCGAGGTTGCGCCAAAGGACGGTTCCGATCTCCAGATGGATCTCGCCATTGCGCGGATCGCAGGCGGCGGCCGTGCGCAGGCTTTCCACGGCTTCCTGGTCCATTTCGCGGGCCAGCAGGGCATTGGCGACGGCGAGATGGGCCTGCGCCAGCCTCGGATCGAGCGCCGTCGCCGCCTGCGCCTCGGTCAGCGCGGCTTGCCCTTGCCCCAGTTGCGCCAGGGCATGGGAGCGGGCGATTCGGGCCGCGATGGATTCCGGGTCGCTCTGGAGAATGCGATCCAGCAGGGGAACGGCTTGGGCGGCCTGTCCGGCCCGGTTGAGGGCCACCGCCAGTTGGACGGTGAGGCCGGGATGGTTGGGGTGGAACTGGTGGGCTTGCTGCAGCAAGGCGACGCCGAGGTCTGGCCGGCCCTGGTTGGCCAATTCTTCCGCCTGCGCCAGTTGATCCGGGAGTCGGCGCATGTGGATCGGGGCCTGTTCGGACCAGGGATCCGGCATGGGCTGACGGGACTCGTTCCCGCCCACCCCCACGGTGAGCCGCGCCTCGTTGGTTCGACCCACCGCACGGTACGCCTGCCCGAGGAGATAGACTCCCCCACGGGCGGCCGGATCCAGTCCACGCGCCTGTTCCAGCCAGCGGATCGCCTCGGCCGGTTGACCTTGGCGCAGTCGGATTTCCCCCAGACCGGCGGGCCCTCGCCATTCGGTTGGGGCGAGCCGGACCAACTGGTCGAACGCCGTCTCGGCCAATGGCAGATCCCCGGTGCGCAAGGCGGAGTCTCCGAGTCGAGACCAGCCGAGAGCGAACGCGGGATGTTGCTCGGTGAGGAGTCGGAACTCGGGCTGGGCACCGGCGACGTCGCCGAGTTCTTCGCGGGCAACGGCAGCATAGAGCGGCGCGAGCGGTTGGGTGGGGTCGAGGCGGGCGGCGTCGAGGAAGGTCTGGCGTGCCTCCGCCCAGAGTCCATTGGCGGCATAGGCGAGGCCGAGGGTGGCCCGCTTGGCGGGGTGCCGGGGATCGGCTTCCACCAAGGACGCCAGTTGCTCGACGTAGGCACGGACCTGGGGGTCGAGGGTGGCGGACTGGGCAGGCCGGGCGACGGGGAGCAAGGGTGCTCGGTGGGTGAGGAAGGAAGCGCCCCATCCGACCAGCAGGAGCATGGCGATCCCACTCCCCCAGACCCGCCAGCGCCGGGGGGCCGCGGCGGGCGCGGTGCGGCGGGACTGGGTGGACGAAGTCATCCGGCCAGGGATCGGTGGAAAGCAAAGGTGGTTCGCGCGGACGCGAACCACCTGGCTACGGAAGTCAGCGTCGGGTTAGCGGGTGTTCGCGCCGTTCTTGATGGTCGTCCGATCCTGCAGCCAATCCACGTCCCGGTTGTTGGGGGAGGGTTGTCCCAACGGAAGGAGCTGGCCAGGCTTGAGGACCGGGCGGGTCCGGGGATCGACCCACTTGCGGATCTCGGAGTGGCCATCGACGAAGGCCAAGCCCCCGGCACCATTGTGGTAGCTGGCGGGGTAATCGACCATCACGTAGCTGGCGGGCCGGATCGGGTCGTAACCCTCCATGTTCACGGCGAACCAGCCGTCGTTGATGCTGTCCTCGCGTTCGTCGATGAAACACCAGGTTTG
>CAMCFL010000257.1 GCA_945873715.1 Akkermansia muciniphila | reverse complement strand
AGACTCTGACTTCCTGACGGACGAGCTCCGCGAGTCCGTGACCGTCCCCCGCCACTCCCAAAATGAGCCTCGGCACCTCGTCGTCTACCCGTAGGAGGCGAGGTCACGAGACTCTGACTTCCGGAGCTCTTCCCTCCCGCGGATTCCCTGCTTCCCTGATCTCCACCTGCTGGCATTCTTCGGCGGTGCCCCGTCTTCTCGCCACGCTGGTTGCCATGGTCGCCGGTGCCGCGGCGGCCTTCGCTGCTGCGCCGGACTACCTGCGCGAGATCAAGCCTCTCCTCGCCCGGCAATGCGTGCTCTGCCACGGCGCAACCGCCCCGAAGTCCGACCTCCGGTTGGACACCGCCGGCGGCGCTCGGGCTGGTGGAAAGCACGGCCCGGCCGTCCTCCCAGGCAAACCCGACGAGAGCCTCCTGCTCCAGGTCATCCAGGGAAGCCATCGGGAACTCGGTCGGATGCCCTATAAGCGTCCGCCCCTCGACTCCTCCCAGATCCAACAACTCCGCGAGTGGATCGCCGACGGGGCACCGGCACCGGCGGACGAAAGCCCCTCGTCCGATCGCCACTGGTCGTTCGTCGCTCCCGTCGAACCTCCGATCCCCCTCCACACCGGCGCGGCGCATCCGATCGACGCCTTCATCCGCCAGCGGTTGAAGGCGGAGAAGCTCCGTCCCAGCCCGGAAGCCGATCCGGCCGTCCTCTTCCGTCGTCTGTGCCTCGATCTGACCGGCCTGCCGCCCGGCCCCGAGGAACTCGCGGGTTACCTCGCCGAGGCCGACTCCGAACGTTACACCCACGCCGTCGATCGCCTGCTGGCCTCTCCGCATCATGGTGAACGCTGGGCACGCTGGTGGCTCGACGCCGCCCGCTACGCCGATTCGAACGGCTATAGCGTGGACGGCCTCCGCTCGGTCTGGCCGTACCGCGACTGGGTGGTCCGCGCCTTCAACGGCGATCTGCCATTCGACACCTTCACCCGCTGGCAGATCGCCGGCGACCTGCTTCCGGACGAGGGAACCGACGCCCTGATCGCCTCCGGATTCCACCGACACACCCAGATCAATCACGAGGGCGGGATTGATCCCGAGCAATTCCGACTGGAATGCGTCGTCGACCGCGTCAGCACCACCGCCACCGTCTGGCTCGGGGTGTCGCTGGGTTGCGCCCAGTGCCACGACCACAAGTTCGATCCCTTCTCCCAGCGCGATTACTACGGTCTGTTCGCCTTCTTCAATTCGACCGAGAACGACGGTCACGCCGCCAGCGACTACTCCGCCACCGGCCCGGGACTGGATCTCCCGACCGCGGTGGAGACGTCCGCCCTCCAACGTTGGGAAGGCGAACGGCATCGGCTTGAACAGGCCGTCAGCGGGGTTCCCGCCGGTTCTCCGGAAGCCACCGAGCGACAGAAGGAACTCGCCGCCTGGAAGAGGAAACGTCCGACCACCACCCGGACGATGGTGATGAGGGAACTGGCCCAACCACGGGAGACGGTGGTGTTCATCAAGGGCGACTTCACCCGACCGGGCGCGCGGGTCAACCCGGCCACCCCGGCGTCGATCCCGCCCGTAACCGAACGCCCGCCCCGCGATCGACGCGACCTGGCCGACTGGCTGGTCGCCCGCGGAAATCCCCTGACCGCCCGCGTCCTGGTAAACCGGGTCTGGCAGGTCTACTTCGGACGCGGCCTGGTCGAGACCGAGAACGACTTTGGCACCATGGGTTCCGAACCCAGCCATCCGGAGTTGCTCGACTGGCTGGCCTGCGAGTTCCGCGGCTCCGGCTGGAGCCTCAAGCACCTCCATCGACTCATCGTCACCAGCGCGACCTATCGTCAAGCCTCCCTGCATAGGCCGGACCTTGCCGAGTCCGATCCACGCAACCAATGGCTCGCCCGCCAGAACCGGCTGCGCTTCGAAGCCGAACAGATCCGCGACGCCGCCCTCCTCACCTCTGGATCGCTCGATCGACGGTTGGGCGGGCCGCCGGTCTTTCCTCCCCAACCCGGCGGGCTCGGTGCCTTCACCCAGACCAAGCGCGACTGGATCGCGTCCACGGGCGGCGACCGGTTTCGCCGCGCGGTCTATACGCATCTTCAACGGTCCACGCTCCACCCGGCGCTCTCCGTCTTCGACGCGCCCGACACCTTCACGACCTGCACCCGGCGGCAACGATCCAACACGCCGCTCCAGGCGCTGACCCTGCTCAACGACGCTGCCTTCCACGAACTCGCCCTGGCTTTCGGCAAACGTCTCGCGGCGCTTCCCGGCTCCGATACGAAACGGATCGAAATGGGATTCCAACTCGCCACCGGACGTCCCTCGGATTCGTCCGAAACCCTGGCCCTCGCCCGATTGCTGGCGGCGGAACGTGCCACCAGTCCCGGCGATGACACCGCCTGGACCGCGATCGCCCGGGTCCTCCTCAACCTCGACGAATCCATCACCCGTGAGTGACCTCGCCCCAAACTCAGCCGACCCGGGACTCGACCTCACCCGGCGCCACTTCTTCAGCCGATGCAGCATGGGCCTGGGATCACTGGCCCTCGCTTCGTTGATGGGTCAGCGAAGCCAGGCCGCCAATCCCGCGAGCCCGACCGACTCCATGGCGGTACGGCCGGGGCATCATCCGGCCCGCGCCAAGTCCGTCATCTTCCTGTTCATGGCCGGCGGCCCCTCCCAGTTGGAGATGTTCGACTGGAAACCCGAGTTGGCCCGGCTCCACGGCAAGCCCATCCCCGACTCGTTCCTTCAGGGGAAACGGTTCGCCTTCATGGATTCGTCCTTCAAGAACCGCTCCACCCTGCTGGGACCAAAGCGGGTCTTCCGACAGCACGGCCGATCCGGTGCCTGGGTCAGCGATCTCCTGCCCCACACCGCACAGATCGTCGATGACATCACGATCGTGAAGTCGTGCCAGACGAACCTGTTCAATCACGCGCCAGCCAAGCTGTTCATGAACACCGGCAGCGGCCAGTTCGGACGTCCCAGCATGGGTTCGTGGCTGAACTACGGCATCGGTTCGGAAAGCCAGGATCTGCCCGGGTTCGTCGTCCTGCAAAGCGGTCCACGCGGTCCACGCGGCGGTGCGGTCAACTGGGGTTCCGGGTTCCTCCCCACCAGCTTCCAGGGCGTTCCCCTCCGCGGCCAGGGCGATCCGATCCTCAACCTGTCCAACCCCGCCGGCATCGACGCACCCCGCCAACGCCGCGCCCTCGACACCCTGCGCGATCTCAATCTCCAGCGTCAGGTCGCCACCGGCGATCCCGAGATCCTGACCCGCATCGCTTCCTACGAGATGGCCTACCGGATGCAGACCAGCGCCCCGGACCTGATGGACCTCTCGAGCGAGTCGGAGTCCACCCTCAAACTCTATGGGTGCGACCGACAGGAACCCTCCTTCGCCCGCAACTGCCTGCTCGCCCGGCGTCTGGTCGAGCGCGGCGTCCGTTTCGTCCAGCTTTACCATACCAACTGGGATTCCCATGGCGGTCCCGGCGAGACGCTCGAAGACGATTTCCCCAAGCGTTGCCGCGAGACCGACCAGGGGTGCGCTGCGCTTGTCCGTGACCTTCAGGCCCATGGTCTCCTGGACTCCACCATCGTGGTCTGGGGCGGGGAATTCGGGCGCACGCCCATGGGCGAATCCCGCGACAAGACCGGTCGCAACCATCACATCGACGCGTTCACCATGTGGTTCGCGGGCGGTGGCATCCCCGGCGGACAGGTCATCGGTGAAACCGACGAACTCGGCTTCAACTCCGTCTCCGATCGCGCCCACGTTCACGACATCCACGCCACCCTGCTCCATCAACTCGGACTCGATCACGAACGACTCACCTTCCGCTTCCAGGGCCGCGACTACCGCCTCACCGACATCCACGGGGAATTGATCAAGGGGCTGGTTGGGTGACGACGAACGCCACGTGAAAGAATCAACCCGTTCTGTCGTGGCTGCCGTCGCTTCGTGGTTGTTCAAACCGGCGGCAGCGTGAGGCGTGGTTCACAACCACGGCGCAACGAACGCCACGTGAAACAAGGAACCCGTTCTGTCGTGGCTGCCGTCGTTTCGTCGTGGTTCAAACCGGCGCGCCGCCTACTTCCAATCCTCCCCGAAGAAGCCGGCTTCCAGCACCTTTCCCTCGTGCTCCCCGGAAACACCCAGCACCGCCCAGTCCGGCAGGCGTGGAGTTTGCCTGGCATTGGTCCCATTCCAGGAGGCGAAGGTGTGCCCGCTGTTCACCACCACGTACCGATCGGGATTGAGCGGGTTCGGGGCAATCAACACGGGCACGGCATTCGACAGGGCCAGTTCACGACCTCCCAACCGGATCCGATCTCCTTCCCAGCGGAGTGGTAGCCGACGCGAGATCCGGCCCAGCAGACGGTTGCTCTCAGGCGTACCCCAGAGCACCAGATGATGCGCCTCGAGATCGGCGGGAGTGACCTCCGTGTCGCGGACCACGCGGCATTCGCCCCGAAACTGGGCCCGCCAATCGCGGGTGAATTGCCGCCACCCACGATCCACCCAGTGATCGATCGGCGTCTCCGGTTTCGCGGAGGGAACCACCACCAGGAAGGAATCCACGAAGGCATCGTCGATCGGCCCCTGCAATCCGGGTCGCTTGACCGCTCCGGTGGGACCCGACTCCACCCGCTTCCATCGGGTGCCGGACTTCCGAAAGTGCCACTGACTCCCGCGGCCCTTCAAACCGGTGACCCGCAATGGCTGACCATCGAGATCCAGATCCATCGGTCCCTCGGCAAGCCCGGGGGGACGACTCAAGGCAAAGGCGGTCACGCCCTCGGTGCGGACCTCCATTCCATTCGATTCCCGGACGACTGCCCGGAGCCGGGCTCGTTCCCAATGTTGAGCGAGGCCTTCGAACCGCGCCCACACAGAGCCTTCCCCGGCAGGAAACCGCAGGGTGAAAGTCGTCAGATCCAGACGGGTCAGCGCCGGTGCCCCGGTCGACATCCATTCGTCGATCCGACGCGCCACCTCGCGCTTGGCACCCGGCTCATACTTGTGTTCCACACCGGGCCCGATGACGTGGATGAGCTCCATTCCTTCGGCGCGCATCGCCCGTTCCATCACCCGGGCTGCCTGGATCTGTCGGTCGTTCTCGCCGCTGTAGGCCACCAACGGCACCTGACGCAGGTTCGCGGCGTACGCGGTTGCGTCATACCAACGCCACAGACGTTGTTCCCAGGCCGGCAGGTTCGGTTCCCTGGACAGGATTCCCGTGTACTCCGCGGTCTCGGCAAAGCCGGCACCCGGAGCCGCCGCGCGCCAGAGACCGGGATGATGCGCCGCCAGATGCCAGGTCCCCCCGCCCCCCATGGAAAAGCCCCGGATCGCCCGCCGCGCGGGATCGGCCGCATACGAGCGGGTGGCGTGCTCCATCGCCTCGTGAACATCCGTTTCACCGGCG
>CAMCFL010000256.1 GCA_945873715.1 Akkermansia muciniphila | reverse complement strand
CCGCCTGAGGGCAGGCGGCCTACATCCATGACCAACTCAAGATGCGCCCATCTCGGCCTGAGGACCGCCGCCAGCGTTTACAGCCCGCCCGCGGATGGGTACCGTCTTCATGCCGGGCGGGGAAACCAACATCCCGTCGGCAAACAAACCTCCATCAAAGGCAATTCCATGGGCGACAAATCCCCGAAGGCGAACCAGAAGAAATCCACCCAGAAGCAATCCAAGGCGAGCAGCGCGGATGCCTCCAAGAAGGCAGCCGCCGCCGCAAAGACGGTCGCAGCCAAGAAGAAGTAGGCCTCGCCCGTTTCACAGGACGAGGAGGCGGAGCCAATCCGCCCCTCGTCCGGTTTGGCCAAGACCTCTTCTCGTATCCGTAGGCGTCGACGTGAGGAGACTCTGATTTCCCTCCGCACGCACCCCGGCCCGTTCGCGTTCCCCGCCCGACCCGAGTGAGCCTCGTCACCTCGTCGCCCACCCGTAGGCGTCGACGTGAGGAGACTCTGACTTCCCCTCACTTTCGGACCGCGTGCCCGCTGGCGAGCAGGTGGATGAGGCGATACCCCACCACCGCTGCCACGATCAGCAGCAACAAGCCGCTCGCCTGAGAAAGCCGTCGGAGGGTGACATCGGAGAACCGGCCGTGGCCCCGGGTCACGCCCCAGCCCAGCAGTGCGAACCAGCTGAAGCCACCTACGGCCACGCCGGCGATGAAGGCCCATTTGCTGGCCCACCGGTTGTCGATCCAATCCCGTGACAACAGGGTGGCGGCAACCGTGATCCAGAGGAGCAGCACCCCCGGGTTGCCCATCACCCGCAGGAATCCGGTCCAGAAAGCCGTGTGCGGATGGAAGGTCACCTCGACGAAATGTTCCATCCGTTGTTCGCCGGGGATGGAACCGCCGCGCAGATACTTGATCCCCAGCCAGAGCATGAGCAGGAAGCTGATCAACTCGATGGTGGCGTGAACCCAGCGTGACTCGAAGAAACCGCCGAAACCGGCGAAGGCGCATCCGCAATAGATGGCCTCCATGAGCATCGCCCCGAGCCCCATGAAGAAGCACCAACGCAACCCGTGCCGGGGCCCTTCGGCGATCAGGGTCGCGTTCACGGGACCGCCCGGAACGCTGCTCACCAACCCCGCGAAGTAGCCGAGCACCGCGGCGTTCAGGGGATCAACAAACATGCGCTCGAAACTTCAGACCCGGCCGGCTCCGGAATCGTTGTCGCCGGAGGCAGCGGAACCGACTTCTTCCTCGTCATCATCGTCGTCGGCCTCCACCCGCTGCTGCATGCGCCGGGAGATGAATGGCCGAATGAATCCATAGAGCAGGTAGGCAGTGAAACCGACCGGGGCGACAAAAGGCAGGAGACGCTTCCACAGCATCACGAAGAGCGCCACCACCAGCACGATGACGACCATCTTGGTAAAGGGTCGCTGGGTCCGCCAATGGATCTTCTTGAAGGTTGGATACTTCACTTCGCTGACCATCATGGCCGCGAGGAAGACCAGGATCACCGGCAGCGCGAACCGCCAGTTGCCCTGCGGGAAACCTTTCTCGTCCCAATGGACCAGAAGCAGGGTCAGCGAGGCGACCAACCCCGCCGCTGCCGGGATCGGGAACCCCAGGAAATGCCGGCCACCACCGGTCCCGGCCATGGCCGCGATGCAATTGAACCGGGCGAGGCGGAACGCCCCGCAGATCACGTACGCAGCCGCAATGAACCAGCCAATCTCCGGGTGTTCGCGGAAGACATCGTGAAGCACGATCCGATGGACCAGGAAAGCCGGGGCCACCCCGAACGAGACGATGTCCGCCAACGAATCGAACTCACGGCCGAATGGGCTTTCATACCCACCCATGCGGGCCACCCGGCCATCCAACAGATCAAAGATGCATGCCAGCAGGATCAGGAAGAGGGCCACCTTGATGTCCCGATACTGGCCGGAAGCCAGATCGCTCTCGACGATCTTGGTCAGGGCAAGGAACCCGCAGAACAGGTTGCCGGCGGTGAAAAGATTCGGCAGGAGGTAAATCGGGATCTTTGGGGAAGACTCTTCCGTTTCCACCGATCCCGCGCCGGATCCTGAGACTGGCTTGCTCATGATTGCCACCGGGCCATGACGGTTTCTCCACCCACCACACGCTGTCCCATCTTGACCTCCACCACCGCAGACAACGGCAGATAAAGATCCACCCGCGACCCGAACTGGATCAGGCTCACGCGCTCGCCCTGGACGATCTCCTCTCCCTCCTGAAGCCAGGGAATGATGCGACGCGCAATCAACCCGGCCAGCAATCGCATCCCGATCCGACCCTTGCCCGGCTTCGTGGCGTCGAAGCCAATCAGGACATTCTCATTCTCCGTCGCCGACTCGGTCTTGAGTGCGTTGAGGAACTTGCCCGGGTTGTGCTTCACCAGCATCACCCGCCCCGCCACCGGGGCCTGCTGGACGTGGACATCAAAGACGGAAAGGAAGATCGAAACCCGGCGACACCGGCCGCCCATCACCAGCGGTTCGTCGATCTCGTCGATGATGTCGACCTTGCCGTGCGCCGGGGCCACCACCAAGCCCGCTCCCTCAGGCACCTGCGCCGTCGGATCCCGGAAGAAATAGAGGGTGAAAAGGGCGAACAGGACGAAGGGAGACAGTACCCCTCCCAAGGTCCAACCGATCGGGACCCCCACCAGTCGCAGGCCCACGGCCACGACCCCCAGGATGACAACGGCCAACAGCAGCATCTTCACTGCCGCCTGCATCGCTTTTCCACCGTGCTTCATTGGGGGAACCCTATGCCCCGACCCCGCCGTCGGGAAGAAGCGATTCCGCTGTCACCCCTCCCGGGACCGCGGGCGCATCTTGGGTTGGTCATCGATGTAGGCCGCCTGCCCTCAGGCGGCGATGTCGAGCGCCCGCTGAGGGCAGCGGGCCTACATTCGTGACAACAAACTCAAGAGGCACCCCCCGGGAGGCGCGGGCGCTCCTCGTCGTCGTGGGGGGGAGCTCCGCAGATTCAAGTTTCAAGAACGGAAGTTTCAAGTGGCCGGCGGGCCAGTCGGCCTCTCCCAGGGTGATCGTGAAACCCGCGACGACTTGAATCTTGAAACTGAAATCTTTCATCCGCCCCCGTCCAGACCATCCCGTCCCACCCTGCAACCACGATTTCGGGATGATCTGCTCACCGCATCTCAAGTTCCCCGGTTGCCCTCCGGTTGAACAAATGCGACTAGGAGCAGGTCATTTTGCCGCTCATGTCGGATCTCATCCCCGCCGCATTCGATGTCACTCCGCGTACCCGACTGGTGTTCGGGGCCGGAACCCTTTCCCGGATCGGTGCCCTCGCCCGCGAACTCGGAGCCACAAAGGCGCTGGTCGTCACCGGCCGATGCATCGTCGCCGCCGGCCACGCCGGGCGGACTGAGGAATACCTCCGCCAAGCCGGCATCGGCGTCACGATCTTCGACGCCGTCCGGGAGAACCCCACTACGGTGGACGTGGACCGCTGTCTTGCGGTGGCCCGCGAAGGCACCATCGACCTGATTCTCGGCCTTGGTGGCGGCAGCTCGATGGACACCGCCAAGGGCACGAACTTCCTTCTGACCAACGGCGGTGTCATGCAGGACTACTGGGGGGTGGGCAAGGCCACCCGCCCGATGCTGCCGATGATCGCCATCCCGACCACGTCGGGCACCGGATCGGAATGCCAGTCCGCTGCCTTGATCGCCGACGACGTCACCCACCAGAAGATGGCCTGCCTGGATCCGAAGGCCGCCGCGCGGATTGCCCTCCTCGATCCGGAATTGACCCTTTCCCAACCGGCCCGCGTCACCGCCGTCACCGGGGTGGATGCAATCGCCCACGCCCTCGAGACCGCCGTCACCAAAAGGCGGAACCCGCTTTCGTCCCTCTACTCCCAGGAAGCCTTCCGCCTGCTGATCGGTTCCCTGCCTTTGGTCCTCAGCGAGCCGGGCAACCTCGCCGGACGCTCCCGCATGCTGCTGGGTGCCGCCCTGGCGGGAACCGCCATCGAACTCTCGATGCTGGGCGCGGCGCACGCGGCGGCCAATCCTTTGACCGCCCGGTTCAACGTCGTCCATGGCGCCGCGGTGGGACTCATGCTTCCCGCCGTGATCCGCTTCAACGCGGTGCTGCCGGAGATCGCCGGGATCTACGCCCGTCTCGCGGTGGACGCCGGGATAGCCGGAACCCATCTCCCCACTTCCGCAGCGGTCCAGGCCCTGGTTGAAACCGTCGTCCAGGTGTTGAAACAGGCGGGGATCCCCTCCGGACTCCAGGAGGCCGGCGTGGATCCCGCGCTGATTCCCACCCTCGCCACCGAAGCCGCCCAGCAATGGACCGCCGGCTTCAACCCCAGAACCATCACCGCGCCCGACTTCGAGCAACTCTACCGCGCCACCCTCCGGTAGCGGAGGCGGTGCCAAGGAGGGGCAAGCTGCCCCTCCCCCCGTTCCACCGCTCAAGGTGTCGGCTTCACCGGAACCGCCCGCGATTCGATCCGCATCTCCAGTTGGGACGCTCCCGTCCCTTCGTCCCCGCTGGTGATCCGAACCCCTGCCCCGCCGCCGGGCATGGCCAGCACCTGCACGTTGCCACCGGGCTCGACCTTCCATTCATCCCCCACCCGGGCCAGTCGCTGGGTCTCGGTGCGGGTCGTCCCGTCAGCAAGCTCCCGCTCCACCTGCAACTCGCGGGTATTCGGGTCAATCTCCGTGTCCGACACCACCCGATGTCCATTGTAGGGACGAAGGGCCGACTCCATGTCGCCCTCGCCCGGCCCGGCGTCGAGCGTCCGCATCACGGCGACGCTTCCCGCGGGATGCTCCCCGACAGCAGCACCCGCGGGATCCACCCCGACGATGTCAACGGTCGCGGCAGACGCGGGTTCCACCCCTTCACCCGCAGCTTCGGTGGCCGGAGTGACCGTCGCCTCTCCGCCCAGGCGGCGTGGCAGCAGGGCCCGCACCTCGGCGGGCAGCGCGATCGTCTCCAGCAGTTTCCCGGAGGCGGGATGGTCCATCGCCCAGTAATAGCTTTGCAGCGCGTCGGCCGGGGTCTTCATGCCAGCAAAAGCGTACTGCTCGGAAGGAACGAAGCCCGGGGCGCGATTCGGATTGGTCTTCCTCTGGAACGAACGGGGACCACCCGCCTGGACGATCCGCGGTGCCCCCGTCCGGGCCGTCTTCACCTCCGCGCGCAATCGCGAAACCTCTCCGCGCAACCGGAGCAACTCCTCCTTTTCCGCATCCCCCGTGGCCGAGACCCGCGCGGGTCGGGCCTCGACCACGGGCACCGGACGGACGTCGAGCTCCGCCCGCAATGCGGCGTTCTCGGCGGACAGGGCGGCCGATTGCCGGGACTTCTGGTAGGCCACTGGAACGGCGATGCCGGTGGCGACGAGCGCGGCCGTCATCACGGCCA
>CAMCFL010000255.1 GCA_945873715.1 Akkermansia muciniphila | reverse complement strand
CTGCTGGTGGAGCATCGGCTGCCTTTCCGGGCCCGGCTCACCGGCGAAGGCGACCCACGCTGGACCGTGGCGGAATCCATCCGGGCCGGTGGCCGCCATCTGGCCGCATTCCCTCCGCACCTGCGTGGCGAAGGGGCCACGCTGTTCCTCGAAGTGCCAGCCGAGGAAGGTCCTGGGATTTCCGCACCCCTGCTCTTCCTCGGAACGGAACCGATGATCCGTCTCGAAACCGAGCGTCCGACCTTTCATGGCCCGCTGGTCCTGCTGACCAACGGCCGGGGCGGCATGAGCCGGATGGGGATCGATCTCGGCCGCATCACCTCCAAGTACGACTGCCTCCTGGCGGCCAATCTCCACCCCACCGTTCCGGTGGATCGTCACGTCTATCTCAAACGCCTGCGGGCGTGGATCAACGCCGATGGCTTCGTCTCTCCCCTCAACATCGACAATCTGATCGACTTCGAGGCGGGACCTCCCGGCCACTGGCGCTTCATCGCCAATGCCGGTGACGGACGTTCGGTCGAGATCCGGTTGCTGGTGGATCTCCTGCCCGATCGCAACACCGTGGTGTGCCAGTTCACCCGCGCCAGCGGTCTCCCCGCTTACGGCCGCTCCTTGAAGGCCGATGCCGATGTCCGCATCACCGTCCGAATGGACCTGGAGGATCGCAGTTTCCACAGCGAAACCCAACGGAACGACGGTGCGGATCATCACTTCCAATCCAATACGCGTCCTCTGATCGACCGGCAGGGATTTGGTTTTACTCCCGCACCGGATCGAAGCGTCCGGGCCTGGACCGACCTCGGCCAGTTCCACTGGCAGCCGGAATGGAGCGAGAATCTGCCCCACAGCGTCGAAGCCACCCGCGGCATGACCGGACAAGGCGACGGCTGGTCCCCCGGTTGGTTCGACCTGCCGCTTCCTCCCGGAGCCACCGCGACCCTGATCGCCAATGCCGACCCGGAAGATCCCGACCGGGGAGAAGTGCGCCGCTTCGTCGAGGCACGCCTCGACCGCAAAGCGCTCGCCTACCAACGGTCCGGAATGCCGGCAACCGACATGCTCGGCAGGCAGCTCATCCTGGCAGCACAGGCATTCGTCGTGCGCCGCGACGACACCCGCACCGTCATCGCCGGCTATCCCTGGTTCCTCGACTGGGGCCGGGATTCCCTGATCGCAGCCCGCGGCCTGATCTCGGCGGGCATGACCGATGAAGTCCAGGAACTGCTGATCACCTTCGCCCGTTTCGAGAAGCACGGCACCCTGCCCAACTCGATCCACGGCGAGGACGCCTCGAACCGGGACACCAGCGATGCCCCGCTCTGGTTCGGAATCGTCTGTGAGGAACTGGCAACTGACCTTGGGAGCAACGCCCGCGCCTTGTATGCCACGGTGGTGGACGGATCCGGTCGCACCCTGGCAGACGTGCTCCGATCCATCGCCGTTGGGTACCTCGCCGGAACCCCCAACGGGATCCGGGTAGATCACGCCTCCGGCCTCGTGTGGAGCCCTTCCCATTTCACCTGGATGGATACCAATCATCCCGCGGGCACACCCCGGGAGGGATTCCCGGTCGAGATCCAGGCACTTTGGATCCGGTTGCTCCAGCAACTGGCGACGCTGGGAATGACGCCCTGGGAGGGCCGCGGAGAAAGCTGGGCAGACCTGGCTCGACGCGCCCTCCATTCCTTCGAGACCTACTTCTGGATCGAGGAATGCGGCTGGCTCTCGGACTGCCTGATGACCGGTCCCGGCGGTGCCGCACGCACGGCCGTGCCGTCGAATGCCCTCCGGAGCAATGCCCTGATCGCGGTGGCACTCGATCTGGTGACGGGAGAACGGGCACGGCGGCTCGTCGAGGCCGCACGTCGTCATCTCGTGCTGCCGGGAGCCCTTCGTTCGCTGGCTCCGCTTCCGGTCGCTCCGCCCCTGCCCATCCGCTCGGCTCAGGGTCACCTCTTGAACCATCCCGATCATCCGTACTGGCCACGGTATGAGGGGGACGAGGACACGCGCAGGAAGCCCGCCTACCACAACGGAACGGCCTGGACCTGGACCTTCCCCATGTTTTGCGAGGCACTGGTGAAGGCCTATCCGGAGAACCGTCAGGCCCGGGATGCCGCCCGCGCCTACCTTTCGTCCGTGACGGAACTGCTGGGGCAAGGGTGCCTCGGTCAGATCCCGGAAATTGTTGATGGCGATTTCCCGCATACCCACCGCGGCTGCGATGCCCAGGCGTGGAGTGCCACCGAAGCCCTGCGGGTCTGGCGCGCGCTCAACCGCCGGGTCACGGGCTGACCCCGGCACGCCGGGGGGACCGGCAGGCTGCCGGTCCAGCGTCCACTTCCGGACCGGCGGACCGCCCATACCCCAGCAGAGGTGGGCTAGGGCTTGACCCGAAAACTCCGGAAAGCGGGATCCGCGCTCTTCTTCTGACGATTGCCGTCGTCGCTCAGGACGAGCAACTCCAGTTCCGCACCGCTGCCGATGACCGCCACCGCCTCGGGATTGAAATGCTTGAATCCGGTGCCCTTGACCTCCTCCGCTGGCGCGGTCCCACCAGCCCAACGGAAGAGTTTGGCCTTCTCGCGCCCGTTCACGCCGCCGCCGATGATGAACTGTTCCGTCCCTGATCCGACCAGATCCCGCACACCCAGGCCTCCCAGATCCAGCAGCACCGGGTCACCCAACCGCGCCTTGCCTCCCTCGACCATCTCGGCCGGGTTGAGCAACGGGGCCAACAGGGTCTTTCCCTGGACCAACGGTGAACGGAATCCCACCAGCAATCCTCCGTCCGCCGTCGCACCCAATCCCTCGATGTTGATTCCGCCCTGCTCCGGGGAACTGGCCGCCGCCCGGCGCAACCCCAACTTTTCATAGCGTGGATCGGACAGCAGATCGTTGAGCAGGCCCGGATACGCCTTTCCTTCCGGCACCAACCGCATCGTGGTGCCCTCCTTCTCGATCCGCGTGGCCAGCAACCGCTGTCGGTTCGGACGCGGCTTGCCGTCCTTGTTCCGTCCATGGGACCCGATCCAGTAGATGCGGTCCCCGATGCGTGCCGCCCCTTCGAGATCGATCTCGGTCGATCCGCCAAATACTCCCGCGAAATGAGAGAGATCCAGCCCAGCTACCGACGGACCGTCCGAGTCGACCGGATACACCTGGACGACGTTGGATTCGTCACTGGCAACGGCGAACCAATGGTCGTCGAGCATCACCACCGCGGAGGCGTTGGCCATGCCCGGATGGATCACGCTTTCCGGTGCCGCCGTGAGCCCACAGCCGCCGTCCAGTCCAAGCAGAAAGGCGGGCAGGAGGAATCGGCTGAAACCTGCGGGGGTGATCATGGTCAAGAGCTTCGTCACCGGTTCCACTCCCGTCAAAGACCGTTCACAGCCTTGGCGGATCGGTTTTCAATTCCTACGCTGAATCCCATGCCAGAGAAGACGGCCAACGAACTCCGGGCCCATGTCCGTGAGAGCTATGACAAGGGCGTTGCCGCCCTTCAAAAGAACAACCTCGACTACGCCATCGAGTTGTTCATGCAGGTGGTCCGGCAGGAGCCATCCTGTTACGACGCCCGCCAGGCCCTGCGCGCCACCCAACACAAGCGCTCCGGCAACCGCTCAGCAGGTCTCTTCAAGAAGTTTCTCGGTGCCACCAACACCATGACCAAGGGCCGCCTCGCCCTCCGTTCCGATCCGCTGGAAGCCATCCTGATCGCCGAGGAAGCCCTCAACGACGACCCAACCAATGCCGGTGCCCACCAACTGCTCGCCGACGCCGCCATTGCCGCAGGCTTCCCCAAGACCGCCATCCTCAGCCTCGAGGTCGCCTTCAAGTTCAATCCTACCGACCGCAAGCTCGCCGAGAAACTCTCCGACACCTGTTCCCATGCCGGCCAACGCGCCCGCGCCGAGAAGATCCTCCGCGACCTCCTCGCCACCGATCCCCATGACGCCGGATTGAACGAGAAGCTCAAGAACATCCTCGCCAATCGTACCCTGTCCGAAGGGGGCTACGAGGCGCTGTCCGACGGCTCCGGTTCCTACCGCGACATCCTGCGGGACAAGGACCAGGCCGTCCTGCTCGAACAGGAACAGCGCACGGTCAAGGACGAGGACGTCGCCGCCCGGCTCATCGTCGATTACGAGGCCCGTCTCGCGACGGAAGGCAACAATCTCAAGCTCCTCCGGGATATCGCCAGCCTCTACGAGAAGCGACACCTGTACGATCGGGCCATTGAATACTACCAGCGCATCCTCGACACGGGCGGGGTCGCGGACCCGGTCATCCTGAAGTCCATCCAGGACGCCCGGGTGGCCAAGTTTGACCTGCGTCTGGAACAGGTGGACCCAACCGCGCCCGACCAGGAATCCCAGACCGCAGCCATCCGCTCCGAGCGGGAATCATTCCTGCTCGAGGACGCCAAGCGCCGGGCCGATGCCAATCCCTCCGATCTGCACGTGCGGTTCGACCTCGGCGAACTCTACCTCCGCGCCGGCCGGATCACCGAGGCGATCGGTGAACTCCAGCGCGCCCAGAACAACCCCAACAAGCGGATCCCTGCCATGCTGTTGCTTGCCCAGTGCTTCGCGAAGCGCAACATGAACGATCTCGCCGCGCGCAAGCTCCAGGAGACCCTCAAGGAAAAGATCGTCTTCGACGACGAGAAGAAGGAGATCCACTACCAACTGGGAGCCGTCCTCGAAAAGATGGGCAAACGCGAGGAAGCGATCGACCAGTTCAAGATCATCTACGAATCCGACATCGGCTTCCGGGACGTTGCCGAAAAGGTGGACTCGTATTATGCCAGCAATGGCTGATCGGTTACCATCGGCCCATGAAGAAGACCGAATGGGACGAGGGATTCCGTCAACTGTGGGAACGCGCGACGGGCCGCTATCGCGCCGGTCGCCGCACAGTGGACGCCGTGACCAACCCTCCAGAGCAGGCCTTCCTGGCCGGCATCGGTTGCAGTGCCCAGGAGTTCTTTGACTTCGTCGAGGATCATTGCCGGGACGGGGACCCCGATCTCGAGACCACCCTGGCCGTCCAGAGGATCCGATACCGGTACCTGATCGACGTCCCCGCCGGAACTCCTGGTGTCTCCGCCGTCGATGCCCGGCTCCTCCCGGCGAAATCGGCTGCCGTGGACGGAATCGCCTGGCTCCCTCGACTCATTGCCAAGGCACGTCTCAAATTGCGCGGCGAACTCCCGGCCGAATTCATGTACGGCTGCGGCGGAGATCGCCCTTTCCTGCGTCGGGTCGGCATGACGCTTCCCGGTTTCCTTCAATTGACCTGGGACAGCGGCGACAATGACCGCCCCATCGTGGACGCCGTGCGCCGGGGACTCGGACGTTAGCCGGCTCACGCCGATCGCGCGGGCCGGGCTGGGTGCATCTTGAGTTTGTCTTGGATGTAGGCCGCCTGCCTTCAGGCGG
>CAMCFL010000254.1 GCA_945873715.1 Akkermansia muciniphila | reverse complement strand
CCCCGCGAATTCGCACCGGTCGATCGGCCCGGGGGACAGCCTCTCGACGTGGTTCTGCTCCTGCTGGCGTCCCTGGCCGAGTCCGATGCCCTCACTCCGGGTTGGGCTGCGGAATTGCAGAAGACCGCCTCCGCCAGCGGACCCGGGGCTGCCAACGAACCACTGGAGCAGGTCTGCCTCGACCTCCTCACCCTGTCGCGCCGACTGGATTGGACCAGCCTGCGGGAGTTGGTCCGCACCGTGCCCGATTCCCGCGGCTTCCACCGATGGACGGCGACGGTGCGGACGAACCTCGACGCCCTTCCCGAGTTGTACTCCGCTGCGGTGTTGTCGGGGGCACCGGGTGCGGTTGCCGATCGGTACTCCGCCGTCGGTGGAAAGGGAGCGAAGGGTCTGCGGGTGGCACTGGAGGGCGGGGTCGGTGCGACGCGGGCTTACGGAGCATCCCGTCATCCGGTGGCCGCCGATGGCTTCGCCTTCCGGCCCCTGGGACGTTGGGTTCAAGGCAATCCGATGCTGGCCGCCGTGGTCAGGACCGGATTGTTTGCCGCTGCGGCGCTGCTGCTGGCTCTGGCGCTGGGCGACGCCCTGGGACTGGGAGTGGGTGCCCAGGGTGGCCGGGCCTGGACCGGGACGGTGGCGCTGGGATTGGCACTCGGTACTTTTCTGTTCATCGTGTCGGAACCGCTGCCGCCGAGGGCGCGGACCGAGCCAAGTCTGAAGATCAAACTGCTTTCCGGTTCCGCCATCACGGGCGGGACCCCCGTTTCGCGAGAAAGACCTGTCATGGATTCGATCACCCTGGGGACCATTGTCCTGTTCGCCCTGTTGCAGCTGACCATCTACGTCATCTGCCGGCGCAAGATCGCCGAGATCGTGACCCTGCCGGAACCGGCATTGGTCCGGCTGCGGCTGATGGAGAACGAGGAGAACCTGTTTGATGCCGGCCTCTACATCGGCATCGCGGGCACGGCGGCGGCGCTGGTGTTGCAGGTGCTCCACCTGATGGAGGCCAACCTTCTGGCAGCCTACTCCTCCAATCTGCTCGGCATCGTCACGGTCGCCCTGGTCAAGATCGGGCACGTGCGACCGATCAAGCGCGAACTGATCCTGGAAGGTCAGGTGGACACGGGCGGTCTTTCCGGCCGCTGAGCCCACGAGGGTGCCATGAATCGAACCCTGCTCCTCATCCTCTGCGACTTCCTGTTGCTCAACCTGCTCGCACTCACGCGGTGGGAGCAGGCCGAGCCGCAGGATCCGCTCCGCGCCCCCGTGCCGGCATTGGCTGCCAAGGCGGACGGATCCGAGGACATGGTTGCTTCCATGCGGACCGCCCTGGAGGAGGAGCGGTCTGCCCGGGAACGGTTGGCCGAGCAGATGAAGAACGAGACCTCCGCCCGCGATGCCACGGTTCGCACCCTGGAGGCGCGCCGGCAGGAGTTGGAGTCGGGCCTCCAGCAGGCACGCCAGTCCGCCCAGGATCTGGGGACGCGCCTGACGGAGACGGTGGCGCAGGCGACGCGCACCACGGCGCAGTTGCAACAGCAGGCGGCTGCCGTCCAGCAGCAGTTGACCCAGACCGGGGCGCGGTTGGCAGAAACCGAGAAGGCCCGGGAAAGCCTCACCGACTCGGTCAAGCTGTCGGAGTCCGAGCGTCGCAAGCTCCAGGACGCCCTCAACGCGGAGCGCGAGGTGGCGCGCAGGCAGCAACAGGCGCTGGCAGCCATCGAACTGGAGAAGCGCGAGGTGGAACGCCGCGCCGCCGAGTTGGCCTCGGCTGTGAAGGTGGCCGAGGCGGAACGGTCGCTCCTGCGGGAGAACATCACCGATCTCAAGCAGCAGGTTTCCCGGGTCCAGTCGGAGAAGGAGAAGATCCAGGCCCAGACGGCCGTCCTCGCCTCCGGGGTCAGTCAGTTGGCCGTGCGATCGGAGGAATTGAAGCAGGAGATCCGCGACAACACCCCCGTCAGTGCCAACCTCCTCTTCCAGGATTTCCTGAGCAACCGCGTCCAGGTGGTGGTGGGCGGGATTGCTTCCGGTCTTTTCTCCGATGGGCCGAAGGAGAAGGAGAGCGCGACCATTCTGGTCACCGACGGCGTCCAGACCGTGGCGCTCCTGCACGTGCTCGAGACCCCCTACTCGCTCAGCATCCCGGGATTCGGCCTCGATCAACCCTCGGCCCGGGCGCAGGTCCGTGGGACCGTGCTTTCGGCGGGGCCGGCAGCGTTCCTCCGCGCGGATCCGCGCGGGATGATCCTCCCGGTGAACCTCGCCGCGGCGCAAAAGGCGGGCGTGCGGGTGTTTCCGCTGGCGAAGAACCCGTTCAAGTTTCCGGAAGCCCTGTTGGTCAGCCGTGGCGGCCGCTACTTCGGAGACGTCGAGTTCCGGTTGGATCCAAAGACCCCGGGCTACGTCCGCATGAAGACCCGCGTGCTCAGTCGCCTGTTCGGGGAGTTCTCGCCTTCGGCCGGTGACCTCGTCGTCAGCAAGTCGGGAGAGATCCTCGGTCTCATGGTCAACGGCGAGTACTGCGTCGTCCTGTCGGATGTCCAGGGCGCTGCCGGGGGCAGTCTGGACCCGGCCATGACCCGGGCCGTGGTCGGCAAGAAGCTCGAAGAGTTCCGGGCTCAGGTGGATCGGCTCCCCCTCGGGTTGCAGTAGGCTTCGGGCGCGGTTGCATCTTGAGTTTGTGGTCAAGAATGTAGGCCCGCTGCCCTCAGCGGGCGCTTTCACATCGCCGCCTGAGGGCAGGCGGCCTACCTCCAGCATCAACTCATGATGCACCCTTCGGGTGCGGTTGCCGGGAATTCGGGTTCCCCCGCTGTCCACGGCCGGTTTACTCTTCCGGCATGAACTCCCGTCCGACCCCGCGCAGCGTCGTTTTGCTCGCCCTCTGTGTCGCCGGATTGACTCCGGGCCTCCAGGCGGCGGGCCCCCGGGTCATGAAGCAAGGGGCGCTTCCTGCCGATTCGCGATTGCTGCCGTTGAAGGATCTGGACGGCTACTTCCCCTTCCAGCCGCCGAGTTCGGTCGAGGTCTGGAACCAACGCGCGGAACAGGTACGTCGTCGGATCCGCGTCTCGCAGGGAATCTGGCCCGAGCCAACCAGGACGCCGCTCAACCCCGTGATTCATGGCCGCGTCGAGCGGGATGGATACTCGGTCGAGAAGGTGTACTTCCAGAGCCGACCGGGACTGTTCGTGACCGGAAATCTTTATCGTCCGAAGAATCCCCAGGGGAAGGTTCCCGGGGTCCTGTTCGCCCATGGACACTGGACCGATGCCCGGTTGAGTGAGGCGACCGATGCAGAGTTGCGCCGGGAACTGGCGGAGGGCGAGGAACGGTTCGAGGAGGGGGGACGCAGCCGGTTTCAATCCCTCTGCGTGCAACTGGCGCGGATGGGTTGTGTGGTCTGGCAGTGGGACATGCTGGGGAACTCCGACAGCCAGCAGATCTCCATGGGGTTGGCCCATGGCTTCGCGCGCCAGCGTCCGGAGATGAACACGCTGGAAGACTGGGGCCTGTTCAGCCCACAGGCGGAAGCCCGTCTTCAGAGCGTGATGGGATTGCAGACCTGGAACGCGGTCCGGTCCGTCGATTTCCTGTTGTCCGTTCCGGAGGTGGACCCGGCGCGGATTGCCGTGACTGGAGCCAGCGGTGGCGGCACGCAATCGATGTTGCTGGCGGCCATCGACCCGCGGGTCGCCCTCTCCTTTCCCGCGGTGATGGTGAGCACGGCCATGCAGGGGGGATGCACCTGCGAGAACTCGAGCCTGCTCCGCGTGGGCACCGGCAATGTCGAGTTCGCCGCCCTGTTCGCTCCCAAGCCGCAGGGCATGACCAGCGCCAACGATTGGACGCGCGAGATGGCGACCAAGGGATTTCCCGAGCTTCAACGCCTATACGAACTCCTCGGCGCCAAGGACAAGGTCCTGTTGAAGCGCGGTGAACATTTCCCCCACAACTACAACGCCGTCTCGCGCTCAGCCTTCTATACCTGGCTGAACCGGCACTTCGCCCTGGGCCAGAAGGAACCTGTGATCGAGCAGGACTACCGACGCCTGAGTCGGGAGGAATTGACCGTCTGGGACGCCCAGCATCCGGCACCCGTCGCCGCCGATCCGACCTTCGAGAAGCGGTTGCTCCGGGACTGGCATCTCGACGACCAGAAGCAGTTGGCCAACGCCGCGTCCGATCCCGCGCGGTTCCGTGAGGTGTTCGGCGGAGGTTGGGACACCGTTCTCAATGCTTCGATCGACCAAGCGCCCCCCCTGCGATGGAACCTCACGCTCAAGGAGGATCGCGGGACCTGGCTCGAGATGAGCGGTCTCCTGCGCAACGAATCCGCCCAACGGGAATTGCCAGCCGTCTTCTGCCATCCGAAACAGTGGAATGGTCGGACCACCCTCTGGCTCAGCGGCGACGGCAAGGCCGGGATCTTTGCGGCGGACGGATCCCTGCGTCCCGAAGTGAAACAACTGGTCGAGGGCGGCACTTCGGTGATCGGGGTGGATCTCCTCCATCAGGGTGAGTTCCTCGCGGACGGCAAGCCTCTGGAGGCAACGCCCAAGGTGCGCAACCCCCGGGAAGCCTGGGCTTATACCTTCGGTTACAATCCGTCCGTGTTCGCCTGGCGGGTGGAGGATGTCCTCTCGGTCCTCCGCTTCGTTCGCGACCACGAACAGAAATCGTCGCGCATCGATCTCGTCGGTGTGGAAGGTGCCGGTCCGGTGGCCGCCGCCGCACGGGCCCAGGCGAGGGGTGTCGTGGGACGGGCAGCCCTGGATCTCGGAGGCTTCCGGTTTGCCAGGCTTCTGGATCTTCGCCATCCCGATTTCACTCCGGGAGCGGCGAAGTACGGGGATGTCGGGGGCCTGCTCGCGCTGGCCGCACCGGCTGCGACCCTGGTCCTGGGCGAGGAGGCGCTGCCCGAGTTGGCGGCACGGATCTACGGGAAGGATTCCAAGCGACTGTTCCTGGGCCGACGCGACGGCTCCGAGGGGACGCACCAGCAGGCTTCCCGGTTCGTCGCCGTGCCCTGAGGCGTAGACCTGCCGCCCAAACGGGGGTGCCGACGGCTCGCCGGTACTGGGTCGAAGCATTGGACCGGCAAGCTGCCGATCCCCCCGGTTTGAAGGGGCCGTCTAACTCTCGGGAACCACCATCCGGAACTTGGGGATCCGGGTCACCACCTGGCGGCCGGTCTCGTCGCTCCCGCAATAGGCTCCTTCCGCCACGGCGGAGGCGGTCCCGATGAGATGCTGGGAATTGTACGTGAACTTCTCCCCCGGCTTCAGGACCGGCGTCTGCCCCACCACTCCATCCCCGACAAACACCAGTTGGGTGCCGTCCTCCGCGGTGACGATCCACTTCCGACGCAGGATCGTGATCGTGAGATCGGTGTCGTTGTGGATGCTGATGAAGTAGACGAAGGAATGCGGTTTGTCGGTCACCGGCAACTGCCGGTAGAT
>CAMCFL010000253.1 GCA_945873715.1 Akkermansia muciniphila | reverse complement strand
GGCTTCGATTACCTCCGCGACAACGGCATGGCCACCCGCAAGGAGGAACAGGTCCAGCGCGGGCATTACTTCGCCATCGTCGACGAGGTCGATTCCATCCTGATCGACGAGGCCCGCACCCCCCTCATCATCTCCGGCCCGGCGGTCATCTCGGTCGAACACAAGTTCCGCGAGTACAAGGACGCGGTCGCCCGACTGGTCCACGCCCAGTCCGAATTGTGCGCCCGCTTCCTCCGCGAAGCCGAACCACTCATCAAGAAGGCGCGGCCCGACGACGGATCCAACCCACCCAAGAACGCGGACGAGCTCGAATACCAGGCCGGACTCCTCCTCTACCGCGCCAAACTGGGCCAGCCCCGTGCGGAAGCTCTCCTCCGCTTTTTCGAAGAACCCCGGAACCAGCAACTCGTCCAGCGCATCGAAGGCCAGTTGCTCGCCGACCAGTCCAAGAAGGACCTCTACGCCCAGAAGGAGGAACTCTTCTTCGCCATCGAAGAGAAATCCCACGAGGCCGACCTCACCGAAAAGGGTCGCACCTTCATGTCGCCCTCGGATCCCGATGGCTTCGTCCTCCCCGATCTCGCCACGCTCTACCACCAGATCGATACCGGGCCGGAGTCCGATCCCAAGGTTCGGATGCAGGCCAAAGCCGCCATCCAGACCGAGTTCGAGGAACGCGCCTCGACCATCCACGCCATTTCCCAACTCCTCCGCGCCTACTGTCTCTACCAGCGGGACGTCCAGTACGTGGTGCAGGAAAACAAGGTCATCATCGTCGATGAACACACCGGCCGTCTGATGGCCGGCCGACGCTGGAGCGACGGGCTCCACCAGGCCGTCGAGGCGAAGGAAGAGGTCGAGATCGAGCGCGAGACCCAGACCCTCGCCACCATCACCATCCAGAACTACTTCCGCCTCTATTCCAAGCTGGCCGGCATGACCGGCACCGCCGAGACCGAGGCCCAGGAGTTCTTCGACATCTACAAGCTCGGGGTCCTCAACATCCCCACCAACCAGGCCTGCATCCGCAAGGACTCCCACGACACGGTCTATAAGACCCGACGCGAGAAGTTCGTTGCGGTCATCAACGAGATCCGAAAGCTCCACGTCGAGGGTCGCCCGGTCCTCGTGGGAACCATCTCCGTCGAAACCTCGGAAATGCTGGCCCGCGCTCTCAAGAACGAGGGAATCCCGCACGCCGTCCTCAACGCCAAGTTCCACCAGCAGGAGGCTGAGATCATCTCGATCGCCGGCCAGCGCGGTGCCGTCACCATTGCCACCAACATGGCCGGACGCGGTACCGACATCAAACTGGGCGAGGGCGTCGCCCAGATCGGTGGTCTGCACGTCCTGGCCACCGAACGTCACGAGTCCCGACGCATCGATCGTCAGCTCCGCGGCCGTTGCTCGCGTCAGGGTGACCCCGGTTCCTCCCACTTCTTCATCTCGCTCGAAGACGACCTGATGCGGATGTTCGGCTCCGAGAAGATTGCGAAATACATGGAGCGGATGGGTCTGGAGGAAGGCCAGGAACTGGAACACCCGCTCCTGAACCGTTCCATCGAACAGGCCCAGAAGCGCGTCGAGCAGCACAACTTCCAGATGCGCAAACGCGTGCTGGAATACGATGACGTCATGAACAAGCAGCGCGAAGTCGTCTACGGCTTCCGCAATGAGGTCATCCGCTCCGACGACGTCCGCGACCGGCTCATGGACATCCTCGAGGAAGTCGTCCTGTCCAAGGTCCAGGAATTCACCAGCGCCGACTCCGACCCCGCCGAGTGGAACCTCCGCGGGCTCGCCGACTGGGTAAACCTCAACTTCCCGGTCGGCATGGCCGAGGACGAGTTGCCCAAGGTGGCCAAGGCCGGACGCGACCTGCCGGTCGCCGGTTCGTTCTACGACGGTCTCAAGGAAGGCCAGTACGCCCTGGTCGAACACGTGGGCCAGTCGATCCGCGGTGCCTACGATCTCAAGGTGAGCTTCGAACGTCCCGAGGCCCTCGCCTCAGTCGAACGTTACACCATCCTCTCCGCCATCGACCGCCTCTGGCAGGAGCATCTGTACGCGATGGATTCCCTCCGCTCCTCCATCGTGCTGCGCGCCTATGGCCAGCGGGATCCGCTCATCGAGTACAAGTCCGAGGCGTTCAAGTTGTTCGACGAGCTGATGGTCAACATCAAGACCGAGATCTGTCACAACATCTTCCGGTCTGCCTCCAGCCTGATGGCCTTTGAGCAGTTCCTCGTGAACCTGCCCAAGCTCCAGATCCACCAGGCCGTCACCGCCTTCGGTGGCGATACCTCCGGTGCCGATCCCCTCCCCGGGAACGATCCCGCTGCGGGCAAGGGAGGCGAGATGGTCTCGGAAGCCGCCTCCGCCCTGGCAAAGGCCCGCCCCGTCAAGGCCACCCCGCGCGTCGGCCGCAACGACCCCTGCCCCTGCGGCAGCGGCAAGAAATACAAGTCCTGCTGCGGGAGCTAGGCGGGCACGGCTCAGGGACCCGTGATCAGCGCCTGGAAATCCGGCGACTCGAATCGCGGCCGGGGTTCCAGATCCTGGGACAGTCGCTTGGCCTCGTTGATCTGGGCGACGGCACCCGCCCGGCGTTTGATCGACGCGCTGATCGCCGTGACTTCCGTCCAGGGCCCTTCCTGCCGCATGGCCTGGAGGTCCGCCGGGGTGAAGATCCGGGAGTAATCGTTGATGGCCTGTTCGACCCGCTGGCGCATCGGCAAGGGCGGGAAGGCCCGGGCGATACTGAGCGCCAATTGCACCCGGAGTTCAGCAAGACGATCGCGGATCTCCTCGTTCTCGACGGCTCCCTTCCGAGTCGACTCATCGAGTTCGCTGATCACTTTCTGGAACGCGGCCAGGGCACGGTCGCCGCGGACGGCATCGACCGGATTGTCCGTGCTGTGCCGGTAGTACCAAAGCAGATCCTCCCGAAGCCGCACCAGCGCGAGGTCCCGAGCCGTGACGAGATGTTCCGGCTTCACTTCGTTGAAGGCTGCCTGCGCCAGATTGAAGCGTCGTTGAGTCACCAGCAGCATCGCCTGACGCAGCCGCAAGGCGGCGACCGTCTTCAGCTGGTCCGGGTGGGCGGCGATGAACTGGTCGATCGCCTGAACCGCGTTGGTGCCCGACGACGCACCGCCGAAATCGGAGATGCCCAGGGTCGCCTGCAACGCAGCGGCGTTGGACGTCGCGATGATCTCACGGACCTGTCGGGTGGAGGCGCAGCCTGCCACCAGGGCCAGACCGACCATCAGGGACAGGAGCTGGGTCCATGGGCGGGACTCGAGGAATCGGAACCGACGAAGAGCTGTGTTCATTTTAGAGACGGAAGTAGTATCCGCAGATGGCGAAGGCATTTCTCGGGAAGCCGCAGGTGCTCACCGGGCAGGTGCTCAACCTCGCCCACAACGTCTCCACCAGTTTCCATCAGTTTCCCCATCTGCGTCATCTGCGCCATCTGCGGATAAATCATTGCGGTTTTCCGTCCCATTTCACGAACGCCGTGGAAGGGCATCGGCCAGCGCGCTGAAGACCTTCTTGAAGTTCTCGCTCTCGGGGTCAAGCTCCCCCAGTTCGCCGCGCAGGAGGCGCAGGATCAACTCGGCCAGGATCGCCGGGATCTCCGGATGATCCAGCCGACGCCCCAGTTCGCTGGAAGCGCGAACCAACCCCGATTCGAGCACGGCCGTCACTTCGTCCCCCACCTGCTTCAAAGTGCGGGATTCGACAAATCCCATTCCGTGCCGCGCGAATGCACCCAGCACTCGGCGGGTCAGTTCCGTCAGGGCAGCGCCCGCCACCAAGCGTTCTTTATTTGCACCGCAGGCCGCGACAATCACCTCCACAAGGCGCGTGGCGACATCGGGTTGGCGGCGGGCGAACAGCACGGGGTTGCGAAGCATGGCCTCGGCCACCACCGAAACCAGATCCGCCGCCTCGACCCCGGAGAGCGACTTGGTCTCAACCAATCGAGCCAACGATCCCGAGACCTGGGCGAGGTGGGGCCCGAACCGCGAGTCCACCAACTCGGGATGCTTCGCGAGGCCCGAAAGGGCGGCACCGACGGCGGCCGATGCAAGCGGGCGGACGTTGAAGCTCTCGACCTTCGCCACGGCGCTCAGGACGGAGGCCACCAGGTCGAAGGCCACGGCCTTGTCCTGCGGCACGAGCAGCTCGGGATGTTCGGCGAACGTGACCAGTGCATCCCGCACGATCGTCTCGAGTCCTTCACGACTGAAGGTTTCGCGCAGGGTCCGGTCGGACAACGTGCCGGCCACCGAAGCCACCAGGGCGGCGAGCCAAGGCTTGCGGACGGCGGGCGGAAGGAGATCCGGATGCGCGGCAATGGTTCCCAGCGCCGCCTCCGCGAGTCGGTAAGCCGTGTCGCGGGAGAAGAACTACAGATCCTTGGGCGTCTCGTCCAGGGCCTGGAGCAGGCCCAACAGCGTCTCGCGAACCAGCGGCGAGGCGTCCGAAAGCAGCGCCGGACCATGACGGACCGCTGCCCCCACCCCCGCCCGAAGCAGGTCACTCCAGTGGTCACGGAAGAACTCCCCAAAGCCCGCGTCATCCCCCTCCACCAACGGAACCGCGGCCAGCAGGAAGTCCGAGGCCAACGCTTCAAACCGGCCTGCGTCGGCGTCGCCCAGCTTCTCGGAGGCGAGCCGCAGACCCTCGGCGACGAGGACGCGGTATCCGTCGCCCCGGAGCAGGCCCACCAGGAAATCGTCCGGCTGCCCGGCCTTCTCCCGGGAGCGGGCCAGGGCGACCAGCACCGCATCCAGCCAGGCATTGTGACCTTGAAGGACGCCGCGGGCGTCGAGCATCCCGTTCAAGGTGGCTCCGAGGGCATGCCGCAGGAACGGGCTCCATTGATCGAAGGTTTCCAGCTCGGGCTTCGCCAGACGGGCCAACACCGATGAGACCACCTCCGCCACCTTCGGATCACGGACGAAGCGTCCGGTGTTCTCGGCGCCGAACTCGGCCAGCACATCGACGATGAGCAGGCCGACGCGGGCCGCCGTGCCGATCTCTCGCCGGTCACGTCCGGCGGCCACGACGAAGGCCGCCTGGAGCAGGTCCGGATCTTCCCAGTTCAAGGAGCCCAGCCGACGCCGGAGCTCCGTGAGATACACCTGATTCGGATCGATCGCCGGGGGATCGGCGCGTGCCGGGGCGACCTTCCGATAGAATCCGAGCAGGCGGGCGTAGAGCCGATCGTCCGTGGCCGTCGCCGCCTCCGCCAGGAGTTCGGCAAGGTCCCCGCGGAACGGATGGAGCGGATCGGGAGAACGACCGGCCGTGTCATTCGACGCCTTTTTCAGGTCGCGAACCATCGCCGCGAAGGTGGGCCCGGGAACGAACTGGGGAAGCGGAATGACCAGCGGTCCGCCCACGGCCGAAGCCTCCGCCATCAGCGCGTCGAGACGTCCGCCGAGCCGGATCAATCCGCGGGC
>CAMCFL010000252.1 GCA_945873715.1 Akkermansia muciniphila | reverse complement strand
TCCACGCACCCATCCCACACATAAACATCGCCATCCGCCGTCACCAGATAAGTCGTACCCCGGATCGCTGCCGAGGTGGTCGGTGTCACCACGGTGTAGGTCGACTGGGAAGAGCTCTTCTTGACGTAGCCCGCCACCTTGCCGGCTTGCAGATTGAGCTTGGTGCTGACCACCGGCGAAGGACCCGCGTCGTCAAAGGACAACTCCTCGACCGTGATCGTGGTGTCAGCGGAGACGGTAATGTCAGGACCGTTCACACCAAGGTTGAAATCAGCTTGCGAACTGGCACCCGTCTTGATGATCGAGCCAGGACCCGCAGTGTCACCGACTTTGGCCGCATTGCCACCGATCGTCACCGTGCCCGAAACACGGGTCACTTCAGCTTGGCCGGCTTGAGGCGCAGCGTGGACGAGCGCGCTCGACAGGGCCAGGAAGGCACCGAGAGCAGCACAGCGGGAGAGGTAGGCGGAAATCTTCATGGTCTTGACCCTTCGGAGGTTGGCTTTCGTTGCATGCGAGCCTAGGGAGGGAGCATTTGATGTCAAACGCTTATTTCCCCAACTTGCTCTGTCTCAGCCACCTCTCAGTCACCAGAAAACCACGGAAATCTGCCTAAGCAAGACGTTTCCTTGAACCCCGTCCGATGTCTCTGCCCATCAACGTGCCCGGTTCTGAAGACTGACGGCACCGCCAACGACCCGCTACCCGGATCCCGTCACTTGCCCCCCTTCCCGACCGGCCCTCGGTTTCAGTTCGCCTGCTTTCCCACCTCCGACCATGCTCCGCCTTTATTTGTCGTTTCATGGGTTTTCTCCTCGGCATTTTCGTACGGGCCCTTGTGGCCACCCTTCAGGCGCTGCCGCTGGATTGGGTTGCGCGTCTCGGTCGTTGCGCCGGAAACATGACTTGGTGGCTCGACGCCCGTCACCGACGGGTCGCCCTCGAGAACCTCGAGCGCGCCCTCGGCTCCGAGTTCTCACCACAGCAACTCCGCGGGATTGCCCGCGAGAATTTCCGGAGAATCGGCGAGAATTACGCCACGGCCGTCAAGACGGCCGCCATGACCGACGCCGAGCTCGCGCCTCGGATCGACGTCAGCGGCTTCGACGAAGCGGTCCCGCCGATCGGCACCCTGTCGGTGGTCGCTGTCGGGCACTTCGGCAACTTCGAGATCCTGGCCCGGCTTCGCCCCCTCGCCCATGGACGCCAGCTGGCGACCACTTACCGGGCGATCCGCCCGCCCGCCTTGGACGCTGCGCTCCAGCGCCTTAGGAAAAGGTCGGGTATTCTGTTCTTCGAGCGGACCCGGGATGGAGCCCAACTTCGTTCAGTCCTGAACCAGGGCAACGTCATGCTCGGCTTGCTCAGCGATCAGCACGCCGGCAATCGCGGCCTGTGGCTCCCGTTTTTCGGTCATCCCTGTTCCACCTCCGCCGCACCGGCCGTCTACGCGCTCCGCTTCCATGCCCGATTGGCCGTGGGGATCTGCTACCGCACCCGACTCGCCCACTGGCGGGTGGAGTTCAGCGAACCCATCCCAACCCGGAGCGCCGACGGTTCCGCTCGTCGCCCGGAGGAAATCATGTTGGACGTCAACCGCTGCCTGGAGTCCGCCATCCGGCGTGATCCGGCCAACTGGTTCTGGGTGCATCGCCGCTGGAAGGCTCCTTCGCGGCAACAGTCGGCCGCCCCGGCGAATCCACCGAACGACGAGGAACCAGCCTCGGGATCACCGATCTGACAGGCACGATCAGGGCGTCCGGGCACGGCAAGTTGCCGGCTTTGGCTTTCGCTGTACAATGATGTCCTATGCCGCGCACCGCCGACGACCGTCTGCTCGCTTTCTGCTCGATGGTTCTTCTCATCGGGTCGGCCTCCGCCTCGGATCTCTGGCCCCAATGGCGCGGGCCCAGCCGGGACGGCCGGATTGCAGCTTCGGCCTGGCCCGATCAACTCGATGAGAAGCATCTCCGCCAGCTCTGGCGGATCCCGCTCGGCCCCAGCTACTCCGGCCCGATCGTCACGACCACTCAGGTCTTCACCACCGAAACCCTTGATTCCCAGACCGAGACCGTCCGCGCTCTGGATCGCCAGACCGGCAGGGAACTCTGGAAGACCGAGTGGGCGGGTTCCATGAAGGTCCCGTTCTTCGCCAAATCCAACGGAGACTGGATCCGCTCAACCCCGGCTTGGGATGGCGAATCCCTCTTTGTCGCGGGCATGCGCGATGTCCTTGTCTGCCTCGACGCCTCGAATGGCAACGTCCGGTGGAAGCATGACTTCCCGGCCGAACTCAAGACCGAGCTTCCTGCCTTCGGGTTCGTCTGCTCACCCCTCATCGATGGCAACGACGTGTTTGTCCAGGCGGGTGGCGGAGTGGTCCGGCTCGACAAGAAGTCCGGGGAGATCCGATGGCGATCCCTCACGGATGGAGGTGGCATGAACGGCAGTGCCTTCAGCTCTCCCGTCCTCGCCACCCTTGCCGGCAGCCGGCAACTGGTCGTGCAATCCCGTACCCACCTCGCCGCCCTCGACCCGGAGAGCGGAAAGCAACTCTGGTCCACTCCGGTCGAAGCTTTCCGGGGCATGAACATCCTGACCCCGACGATCGTGTCCTCGAACCGGGTCTTCACCAGCACCTATGGAGGCAAGACCCTCGCCTTCGACATCCGACGCGACGGGGAAAAGTTCACCGTCCAACCCGCTTGGTCATTCAAGGCTCAGGGCTACATGTCGTCGCCTGTGCTGATCGACGGTCACGCCTACCTCCACCTGCGCAATCAGCGCGCTCTGTGCATCGACCTCGCCGATGGCACCGAGCGTTGGACCTCCCCCAGCGGCTTCGGCAAGTACTGGAGCCTCGTCTCCAACCGGGATCGCATCCTTGCCCTCGACGAACGCGGGGTCCTCCTTCTCCTCAAGGCCAACCCCGCCAAACTGGAAATCGTTTCCGAACGCAAGGTTGGCTCCGACACCTGGGCGCACCTCGCCGTGGCGGGCAGCCAACTCTTCATCCGGGAGCTCAACGCCCTTGCGGCTTACGACTGGACGCTTCCCGGTCCCTCCACCCAGCCCTGAACGTGGCGGTGGGTTCAACCGGGAGGCAACTCACGGACCTCTCCCCCACCCCGACGTCCGCCTCGCTCCGCGCCCTTCGCAGGCCCGACCGCCTGCTGCAACCGCTCCAGACGGAGCAGCACATCGGCCGTCAACCGATCCATCTTCTCGTGAAGGTGGGCAATCTCCATCTCGGCCTTCAGGTTCACGTCGTATTCCACATCGGAACGCACGTGATCCTTGGCGGCCTGCCGGTTCTGGCTGAGCAGGACGAAAACCGAGAGGAAGATCGCCTCCAGCGAAACTGTCAGGGTCAGGAAACCGAACGGAAACGGATCAAACTGCGGGATCCCCGGAATCTTGACCGAGTTCACCAGCAGCCACGATCCGAACCACCCCACGTGGATCATCAGGAACGCGATGCTCCCCGCAAACTCCGCGATCCAATCGGCTGACTTCTGGACCACCGAGCGGTGATCCGCCATCTCCTCGTTCACATTGCGCGACGCCGTGTGACGCAGTCGCTCGGCACTGACCCGGAGCCGCCTTCCCATGGCCGCCAGCAGGTCCATCGCCGCCTGCGGTCGTAACAGGAGGAACTTCTCCAGGCCGGCCCGATCCAACTCCAGCACCTCCATGTCCCGGGTCGCCACCACCGAGGCGCTCCGGCTTCCACGATCCAGTAGCGACAATTCACCGACGAAATCCCCCGCCGTCACCAACTCCAACACGATCCGCTCGCCGGTGTCGTTCTTGAAGAAGACTTCCGCTTCGCCGCTTCGAACCACGAACAGCGCATCTCCCGGCTCGCCGATCTGGAACAACACCTCCCCCGCCTTCAACCGGACCAGGTGCATCTCGGCCGCCAGATCGGCCCGCTCCCGGTCATCCAGAAACTGGAACAGGGAGACTTCCTTCAACAGATCTGCATCCGCGCTCATGGCGCACCCTGAAACAAATCCCCGACCCGACGGAAGTTCCTTCGTCACGGACTCCTGGAACCCGTCCCTCCGCTCGCCCCCCTCAGTTCCCCGCCCAACTTCTCCAGCACCACCGCCGTCCGCTTGGGAAAATACTCCTTCAACAACCGATCCACCTCCGGCCGCCAATGTCCCCGGACGGTGTAGGTCTCGTACGGTCCCTCCTTGTAGGAATGGGCCGCGCGACGGTAATCCCCCCATCGTGCCGCCTCCCCGGAGATCCCCGCCCCCAGTCGCTCCGACAGCAACCGGTACCGTTCCGCCGCCCGTTCCGGGCACAGCGCCCCACCCGGCCCCAGATGTCGCCGCGCCCGCTCGCCAAACTCGCGACCGAAATCCGGACACGCCCGCAACTGCTGGAACAACCGCATCGGCGACTGATCGTCGTTGTCGGCAATCCGCCAGTCGCCCACTTCCTCCAGGGTCCGCTCCCCGTCCCAGGCGAGGAACCGCCATGGACCCGCTGGTTCCCGTCGCCGCGCCGCGTACCAGTTCGAGGCCCGATCCCAATCCGCATTCGCGCCGTACAGGTTCAGCAGGATGTAATCGATGAAGGCCGGCACATCGAGCACCGCCTTCACCTGCCCATATACCGCCGCGTTCGTCACCCCCGCATTGGCCAAGCGGAACAGTGCGTCCCACGACGTCGCGTCGCCCGACAGGATCTTGTCCGCGTTCCGCGCGTCGTAGTCCCGCTCCTTCCCGCCCCAGGCATCCGAGGCAAACTTCCCATCCGGCCGCTCGCACAGGTCATACACCCCCCAGTACAGGCCGTTGAGGAACAGGTGCACCGGACGACTCCGCGCCGCTGGGTGCCCCATCGCCGCGTGAGTCGCACGCATCCAGGGGTCCCGCAGGAAGTCCGCCCGACGCCGCTCAGCCCCGCTCCAGTGCAGCCACGAATGGTTGTTGCCTGCCCTCAGGATCAACTGGTCGAACCCCTCCGCCTTTCCATTGAACAACGCCACCCTCCACTTCGACGCTCCCAACTTTGCCCGGAACACCAACCGGAACGAATGCTTCGGTGACTCTTCCGGACGCCGGTTCCATCCGCCCTGGATCCGTACGCCGGCGGGCACCGTTGCAACCGACGCTCCCATCTCCGACAGATACTCGAGCTTCGCCGCCCGTTCCCATTCGTCGCCGGTTTCCATCGAATGCGGATAGATCCCCCGTTCGCTCCCGAACAGGTCCTCCGTCGGCAGGGTCAACGAGAGATGCGGCAAGGATTTCAAAGCCTCCTCGAACTCGCGTTTCGCGTCCGCGTCTCCCGCGGGCAGCGTGACGCCATACCAGGCCGGGGCCTTCCATCCCTCGCGCTCACCCCAGGTCATGGGCAACCCGGCACCGTTCTGCCGCGACACTCCCGAGACGTCCACCGCCTGCGCGCCCGACAGCAGGAAAAGCAACCCCGCCAACCCACCCCACCCCCGCGAACAAAAGCGATTCGCCATCCCCAAT
>CAMCFL010000251.1 GCA_945873715.1 Akkermansia muciniphila | reverse complement strand
CTGACCTCCAATCGCGCGGGATGCTCGACGATACCCTGGTCGTCTGGGGGGGCGAGTTCGGGCGCACTCCGGACAGTCGTCGCCCTGACGGCCGCGATCACAACGCCAAGGGCTTCACCTTCTGGATGGCGGGAGGAGGGGTTCGGCCGGGCCACTCATTCGGGAGCACCGACGAGTACGGATCGAAGGCCGTGGAAAATGCCGTCCACGTCCACGACCTGCACGCCACGCTGCTGCATCTTCTCGGCCTCGACCACGAACGACTGACCTACCGCTACGGCGGACGCGACCATCGGCTCACCGACGTGAAGGGCTCGGTGGTGAAGGGAATCGTCCGGGCCTGAGCCCACCGCCGCATGGGCGGGGGTACTTGGGCGCTTGGGATCACACCATTCCCGTGATCACACTTTCGAAAGTGTGATCGTCCTTCCCGATGGGTGAGCATGCCCTTGGGCATGGATCAGCCTGGGGCCGCGCGTGGCCTCGCCTGCCCTGTGCCTCTTTGCTTTCAGGTCCCAGACCCCGAGCGGCCGGGAACGGTCGCGCCCCCCTGGACTTTCGAGGGAAGGGATTGCGCTGCTCCTCCAATCACACTTTGGAAAGTGTGATCGTCCTTCCCGAGGGACCAACGAGCACTTGGGCACGTCTCATCCCGGGGCCGCGGGCGTCCCCGACCGCCCCGCGCCTATTTCTGCCAGGTCCCAGACCCCGAGCGGCCGGGAACGGTCGCGCCTCCCCTGGACTTTCGAGGGAAGGGATCGCGCCGTTTCTCCGATCACACTTTGGAAAGTGTGATCGTCCTTCGCGGGTAACGGTTGCCCTCGGGATGAGCGATGCGCTCGAAGGGGCGAGGCCTGAGCCGGATCCATACAGGCATGATTTCACGCAGAGCCGCGGAGCGCGCGGAGAGAAGGGACGGTTGCGAACTTTTCGACGTTCGCAGCCGTTCACCCCGGGGTGAACGGCCGGCCTTCGATTCCAATGTCGCTTCTCCGCGACCTCCGCGCCTCCGCGTGAAGCTCTCCACGCTTTCAACCGCAGGGTTAAGGCTGAGAAGCTCGGTCTTTGGCGCGCCCCCAGCGGTCGGCCAGCACGCCGCACACGATGAGCTGGAGCGGATGGTAGAGCAGGATCGGCAGGAGAATGAGGCCGAGTCCCGGGTGCGCCCCGAAGATCGCCTTGGCCAGGGGAATGCCCGAGGCAATGGTCTTTTGCGGAGCGCAAAAGACCGCGGCGATGCGGTCACCATGACTGAGCTTGAGCAGGCGGGACAGGGTTCCCACCAGGACCATCGCCAGGACCAACACGACGACGACTCCCACTGCCGCCGCCGCCATCACGCCCCCGCCCAGTCCCGACCAGAACCTGGCCTTGGCTGAATTGCAGAAGGCGGCAAAGACGAGGAAGAGGATCAGGGCGGACGATGTATTCCCGAGTGTCTTCCGGTTCCGGTCCGCCCACGGCGCCAGCTTCCATCGCAAGAGTTGTCCCACGGCCAACGGCAGGAGCAGGAGCAGCACGATCTCGCGGATGACTCCACCGAGATCGGTTGGTCCACCTCCGGACTTCATCAACCACGCCACCCAGACGGGCGTGATCACCACTCCGATGACGTTGGAGAGGACGGCGTTGAAGATGGCTCCGACGGTATTCCCCCCGGCGAGTCCTGTGAGGACCACCGAGGTCGACACCGTCGAGGGCAGGACGCAGAGGAAGAGGAATCCCAGGCGTAGGTCCGGCGGCAGATGCCGGCCCACCGCGGCATCCAGGGCGATGCCGAGCAGCGGGAAGAGGAGGAAGGTGAAGGATTGGATGAGGACGTGCAGGGGCCAGTGGGAGGCGCCCTGGCGCAAAGCCCCCGTCGGAAGCACGAGTCCCTGGAAGAGGAAGAACAGCGCGACTCCGACGCGCGAGGTGATCTCGCAGCGGAACCATCCGCCGGTCGCTCCTGCCTCCGGGAGCAGGAAGGCCAGCAGCACCACCAACGGCAGCGACCCGACGAACCAGTTGCGATTCAGGAATCCCTTCATTCTCAGATCCCAAGTTCTATCCGCAGATCGCGCAGATGGCGCAGATCAAGAAGCGGTTTCCCGTCACGGTCACTGTACCCCCGCGGGGAAACCTCTTCAGCGCCTTGGGCGCTCCCCTGGGCTTCAGGATCTGTGTCATCGGTGTCATCGGTGGATGAAGGGACTTGGGCCCACCGCGGCGGGCGGACGGGGACGACGATGCGCGCGAATTCGACGGAAGAGGAGAACGGAGGTGCGTGTGCCGCCCGGAAATCCCTCGAAATGTTGAACGATTCGATGCAGCGAATCGATGGAGAGTCGTTCCGGGAGGCAGATGTTCCATGGAGGGACGAGCTCTTTCGGGGGGACGAGTTTCACGAGTCCGTCATCATGGGCTCGCACTCCAGAGAACGGGCGGGCCGCCCATTCCGCCGTTCTGTGACGGGGTGCGAGGCGAGGGGATTGCCTGCTGACGTCTGTCGGGCACCGCAGGTAGCGTGTGGGATGCTGAATCTGGGGGCGGGAATCGGGGTGCTGGCGTTGCTGTGGATGACCGCGAGCCTTGGGGCTGCGTCCGCGACCAATGACGTCCGGATCCGGATCGTTGCCGCCAACCTCACCTCTGGGCGGGATCAGAGCTACTCACCCGATAACGGGAATCATTCCAATCCGGAGGGGGCCGGCGCGCGGATCCTCAAGGGACTGCAACCCGACGTCGTCCTGATCCAGGAGTTCAATTGCACCCAGAGCCTATCCCAGTGGATTTCGCAGACCCTGGGGCCTGGGTATCAGTATTACCGGGAAGAGGGAGCGGGGATTCCCAATGGGATCATCAGTCGCCATACCATCGCCGAGGCGGGGGAATGGGACGACGAGACGCAGGGCAACCGCGACTTCGTCTGGGCCCGGATCCGGCTGCCCAACGGCAGTGATCTGTGGGCCATCAGCGTTCATCTGAAAGCGGGTAACAGTGAGGGCATCCGACGTTTCCAGGCGGTGGCCCTGATCCGCTTCATCCGCGACCGGATTCCGGCGGAGGATTACGTGGTGCTCGGCGGCGACCTCAATACGTCGAGTCGCCGCGAGGCCTGCGTCGAGGTGCTGTCGCAGACGTTCCGCACCACGGGAGAGCCGCCCGGGGACCAGCGGGGTGACGACGGGACCAACGCCTCGCGACGCAAGCCCTACGACTGGTTGCTGGCCGACGCCGAGCTGCATCCGCGGATGGTGCCGGTCCAGTTGGGTGGCGACCGATTCGAAAGCGGGCTGGTCTTCGACACGCGCTCCTTTCGTCCGCTCTCGGCAGTCGCCCCGGCGCAGTTGGGGGACAGTGGGGTTCCCAACATGCAGCACATGGCGGTGGTAAAGGATTTCGTGATCCCGGCCACCCGCCCGGAGGGCAAGCCCGCCCCGGTCCGCAAGCCGACGCCGGGCCGAAGGGATTGAGTCTGGGGAAGACAGTGATCTATCCGCAGATGGCGCGGATGACGCAGATGGGGAGGCGCCTGGAGGCGTCCAAGGCAAGGCGGCGGCCCTTGTTCTGCGGTTGAGGACGGCCAGACAGGCAATGACCTTGGCATCTGCGCCATCTGCGCCATCTGCGGATAAAGTCCGGCGTCTGAAGCGAGGGACTGCTCAAGCTCCCGGGAACTCAACAATGAACCGCGCGGCTTCCACCGGATCGTCGGTCACCCGTACGCAGCGGTTGAAGTCCTCGGGTGAAAAGAGCTTTTCCAGGACCTGGATGACCGGGAATTTCTCCGTCCAGTACTGGCGTCCGAAGAAGACCATCGGACTGAATCCGCCGAAGGATCGGTAATAGTTCTGGGCACCGTCCTGGAAGATCTCCTGGAGGGTGCCCGCCCTTCCCGGGGTGAAGATGATGCCGGCGGTGGCGATCTCGAGCAGGCCATCCTCGCGGATGCTGTTCTGGAAATACTTGGAGATGTCGGTGGCGAAGGGGGACGTCGGTTCGAATCCGTAATGCCAGGTCGGCACCGCCAGGCTCCGCACTCCCCGGCCGGCGGTGGCAATCTTCCATGCCGGCAGGAACCAGGCATGCGCACGACGGACGAGGTCGACGTCCACGGTGCCATCCGGTCCGACGATCTTCCGCATCTCGGGCAGCTCGGGAGCCGTCGCGAGATGGTTCAGGGCCTGGTCCAGTTCCGTGGCGCTCGCCTGGGAAAGGAGTGCACCGAGATGGGCCGCCTCCATGGCGCCTGGTCCGCCGCCAGTGGCGACCAACACTCCCTCCCGGGCCAGGTGCCGGGCCATGGCGCAGACGTTGCGGTAATCGGCGCTGTCGCGCCGCATCTTGTGGCCGCCCATGATGGCGCTGACGCGGTGTCCCTGAATGACCTGATTGCGGAGTTGGGTCATTCCGTTGTCATGCAACGCCCGGGTCATCGCCACGTACGGATCGGTGGCGGAAGCACCGCCGCTGGAGATGAAGTGACGGTAGATCTTGAAGTCCGTCGTGGCGGCGAACGAATCCGCATCCGCGGGATCCACCTGGCTGAACAGCTCGCCCCCCGAATAGACCGATTGCCGGATGGGGATGTACGGGAGGGTGTAGAGGCTCATGTGCAGGCCCGGCTCACTTCGCCGTCTTCGGCTCCAGTTTGCGGAGCCAGATGTTGCGGTAACGGACGGGGCTGCCGTGGTCCTGGAGGAAGAGCGGCCCACGCGGTGCGACGCCGGTGAACACGGCGGAGGTGGTGGCAGCGCCGGGGATGGGGATGTGATCCTGAACGAGGACGCCGTTGTGGAGGACGGTGAAGGAGCCGGGTTGGACCTTGCCGTCGGCGGTGGGCTTGGGCGCGTGGAAGACGATGTCGTACGTCTGCCATTCGCCGGGCTTGCGCGAGGCGTTCACCAGCGGTGCCGAGTGACCGTAGAAAGCGCTGGCCTGACCGTTGGAATAGGTGGGGTTCTGGTAGGAGTCGAGGACCTGGATCTCGTAGCGACCCTGGAAATAGACCCCGCTGTTGCCGCGGCTCTGGCCGTCGCCCTTCACCTCCGCCGGTGCCGCCCATTCCAGGTGCAGCTGGATGTCCCCGAACTCCTCGCGGGTCATCAACCCACCCCCGCTCATCTGCATCGTGCCATCGATGATCTTCCACTTCGGTTCACCGCCCTTCTCGGCTTTCCAGGCGGAGAGATCCTTGCCGTCGAACAGCACGATGGCATCGGCGGGAGCGCCGGCGGCGTGGGAAAAGGTCGGTGCCGGGGTAACGACCGGGGGTGCGCTTTCCTTGGTGTCGGCGGCGAAGGCGGAGGTGGCCAGTGCCATCACGATGGCGGTGGAGAGAAGTCGGGGGAGATGCATGCTGGTCGCCTTGGATAGACGGGGCCGGCCCGGGATTCAATTCCTCTTCGGTCGGGGTGCGTTCTGAGGGTGCATCCTGAGTCTGTCATGGATGCAGGCCGCCTGCCCTCCGGCGGCGATGAGGAAACGCCCGCTGAGGGCAGCGGGCCTACAACCTGAG
>CAMCFL010000250.1 GCA_945873715.1 Akkermansia muciniphila | reverse complement strand
TCTTTGACGTCCTTCGGGCGACGACCAGCCTGCTCACGGCTTTGGATGCGGGAGCGGAAGCGGTCATCCCGGTGGCGGATATCGCGGAAGCACTCGTTTGGAAGCAGCGGATGCCCGGGGTCCTGCTTGCAGGCGAGCGGGAGGGGCGTCGAATCGGGGCTGCCCAGACCGGAGGCGTGGAATTCGACCTCGGGAATTCACCTCGGGAATTCACTCCGGAGCGGGTTGCGGGTCGGAGGATCGTGGCGACGACGACCAATGGCACGCGAGCCTTGCGAGCCTGTGCGGGGGCTCGGGCGGTTCTACCGGGTTCGCTGCGGAACTGTGGTGCGCTTGCTGCCTGGTTGATTGCGCATCCCAGTCCGGAGTGCGTGCTGGTGTGCAGCGGTACCTATGAAGATGCCGCTTACGAGGATCTCCTTGGGGCAGGGGCGCTGGTCGATCGGCTCTGGAACTCCCTGAGGGAGGTCGAAGTGCTCGACGGTGCCCGGGTTGCCCGCCTCCTCTATCAGCAGGCGAAGCCCGATCTGGCTGCGGCCATGGGACAACACGCCCGCAATGGTCGGCGGTTGATGGCAGTGCCGGATCTGGCACCGGACGTCGGGGTGTGCGCCCGCGAAGATGATCTGACCCTGGTGGCCCGTCTGGATCAGGAGGGGGCGATCCGGCGGATCACTCCGATCTGAGCGGCGCTCAGGCTTCCGCCAGGCGTTCCCGGGCCATGGGCCAGAGGATCCTGAAGGCCGAAGCGAAGTCCTCGGGGTGCCGATCCAGCCAGGAGTTGATGGTGGCAAGCCGGAACCACGCGCCTCCCCGGACTTCGCTGACCTGAAGTTGGAACGGCCCTTCCCCGCGCAGTCGGTACACCCAGCAGAATTCCATTCCGGTTTCCGGGGAGGCATCGAGGCGGAACCATCGGGCCGGAGCAATCGCGGGTCGGAAGCCCAGTTCCTCACCCAGTTCCCGCAGCGCACAGGTGTCGTAATCCTCGCCCGAGTCCACATGTCCGGACGCCGAGGAGTCCCAGACGCCGGGCCACATGTCCTTGGTCAGTGATCGTTGCTGAAGGAACAATTCACCACGTTCGTTGAAGAGCAGCATGTGGGTCGCCCGGTGGCGCAGTCCGCGCTGATGGACCTCCGCCCGGGGGCGTTGATCAATGACCCGATCCTGCTCATCGACGACATCGAAGATTTCCTCCTTGGATCCCATGGTTGGAAGACCCTGTGGCCTGGGCGGAAAACCGGCAATGCTGCTGGTCAAGTTGACAGGTTGATTGATCCATCAAATCCGGTAGCTTTGTGGCGAGCCCCACCAGCCATCGTGGTCAAGGGGGGCGGTGGGACTCATGACTGGCTTGCTCTATTTCGACCCGTATTTCTGGGTGACGATCCCCGGCATCCTGATTGCCATGTGGGCGCAGTGGCGGCTTTCCAGCAGCTATTCGCGCTACTCACGGGTCGGGACAGCCCGGGGGTTCACCGGAGCCCAGACTGCCCGTCTGATCCTGGATCGGAATGGGATGGCCAACGTCGAGATCTACCGGGTGAACGGTCATCTCTCCGACCACTATGATCCGGGTCGACGTGCCGTGTTTTTGTCGGGGGACGTTTTCGAGACGAGCTCGGTTGCGGCCGTGGGGATTGCGGCCCATGAGGTGGGGCATGCGATCCAACACAAGACGGGATATGCCTGGCTGGGAATGCGGATGGCGATGGTTGGGCTCACCGGTTTCTCCAGCAAGGTATCCTGGTTCGTCATCCTGGCAGGGATGATTCTCTCCAACATGAACCCGCGGAGTTCCTTCGGGCGCACGCTCCTGTTTGGCGGCATCGTCCTGTTTGGGGTCACGGTGGCCTTTCAAGTGATCACGCTTCCGGTCGAGTATGACGCCAGCAGTCGTGCCAAGAAGGAGTTGGAACGGTTGGGCATCATCGGGTCGCAGGAACGTTCCGCGGTGGCGAGTGTGCTGTCTGCCGCGGCCCTCACCTATGTGGCGGGAATGGTCACCTCCATCCTCGAATTGCTCCGGCTGTTGCTGATCTTTCGGGGACAGCGCTCGAATGACGACCGTTGAGCGGGTCCCGCCACGCGGGTGATCGATGGGTGCATCTTGAGTTTGTCATGGATGTAGGCCGCCTGCCCTCAGGCGGCGATGTGAAAGCGCCCGCTGAGGGCAGCGGGCCTACATTCGTGACAACAAGCTCAAGAGGCACCCGTCATCGATTCGGTTCGGGTTTGCCGTTGTGATCCGGACCGTGTGGTCGGTAGCGTTTCCCTGTGTACGCAAGATTCCCATGCGGGAGACAGGCCTTCCGGTGGGCAGGGTGGGTGGCTTGGTTTCTCGGGGTTGCGACGCGACTCGGTGCCGAACCGGTGGTGGTGGTCCTGACGCCTCATCCCGAGGAGATCCGGCAGGAGTTCGAGGAGGGATTCGCCACCTGGCATCGGGATACCTTCGGCGAGCCGGCACGGATCGAATGGCGCGATGTGGGTGGCTCCGGTGAAGCGCAGCGCTTCGTTGAATCCGAGTTCGCCTCCAAGCCGGAAGGGATTGGAATCGACGTCTTCTTCGGGGGCGGCCCGGAGCCGTTCCTCGCCCTGGCTGACCGCAAATGGGTGGAGATCCATCTTCCTCCTCCGCCGGTGCTGGACGGGATTGCCACCCACGCCAATGGCGCGGAGGTGTATGATCCCGGCCACCGATGGTACGGAGCTTGTCTTTCCAGCTTCGGAATCCTCCAGAACACCCGGGTGCAGCGTCTGGTTGGGTTGCCCGAGGTGAAACGCTGGGAGGAACTGGCGGACCCGAAGCTGGCCGGTTGGGTCGGGGCAGGGGACCCGCGACTGAGCGGGACGATGAACAACATGTACGAGGCCTTCCTCCAGGCCTACGGGTGGGAACGTGGCTGGGAGTTGCTGGCGCAGATCGCCGGCAATGTCCGGCAATTCGACCGCCTGAGTTCGTCCACCGCGAAGGAAGCCTTGCTTGGGCAGGTCGCCTACGCCTTCTGCATCGACTACTACGGATTCATCCAGATCGAGGCGGCGGGGGCCACCAACATGACCTTCGTGCTGCCCTCGGACTTTGTTTCCATCAGTCCCGACGGGATCGCTGTGCTGAAGGGAGCCCCGCATCGGCAAACGGCGGATCGATTGCTGGACTTCGTCCTCGGGGATGCGGGACAGCGTTTGTGGATGCTCCCGGCGGGGCACCCGCTGGGGCCACGCCAGCATTCACTCGTGCGGCTTCCGGTCCGCCCCGGGATGTACACCACCTTTGCCGGGCAGTCGCCGATCCCGGTGAATCCCTTCACCGTGAAGTCGGACTTCCGTTACAACGCCCGCACCGCCCGCGCGCGCCGCGACATCGTCCGGAATCTCTTCGGATCCCTTTTCGTGGATGCACACCCCGCACTGGTGCCGGCCTGGCGTCAGGTGGTCGCGAATGGCCTGCCGGTCGAGGCCGTCCGCGAGTTGGGGTCGGTGCCGATCACGGAGGCGGAAGCCCTGGTGCTCGCCAAGGGCGAATGGGCGAACGCCGAGTCCCGCAACCGGTTGCGGGCTGGATGGCAGGAATGGGCCGAAGCAAAGTACCGACGTCTGGCACGCAGCAAGGCCGTCTCCCGAACTCCCTGAACCGATGCAGATCACGATTCGAAATCTCACCAAGGGATTCGGTCTCACCCCGGTGCTGAAATCCGTGTCCCTCGACATCCGGGATGGCGAGTTGTTCTTCCTGCTCGGTCCGTCCGGCTGCGGCAAGACCACGCTGCTCCGACTGGTGGCGGGATTCTATCCGCCGGATTCCGGCGAGATCCTGTTTGGGGACCGGTGCGTCAACGATGTCCCCCCCCATCGACGCAACACCGGCATGGTGTTTCAGAACTACGCGCTCTGGCCCCACATGACCGTCGCCCAGAACGTCGAGTATGGCCTCGACGTGCGTCGCGTTCCCACCGCCGAGCGCGGCCAACGGGTGCGCGAGGCCCTCGCCATGGTGCGGATGGAGGAGTTGGCGAGCCGCAGTCCCAACCAACTTTCCGGCGGACAACAGCAGCGCGTGGCTCTCGCCCGCGCCCTGGTCATCCGACCCGATGCCCTTCTGCTCGACGAACCCCTCTCGAATCTCGATGCCCGTCTGCGGTTGGAGATGCGCGATGAGATCCGTCGCCTCCATGCGGAGCTCAAGCTGACGACGGTGTACGTGACCCACGACCAGAAGGAAGCCCTGTCCCTGGCCGATCGGATGGCGGTGCTCCAGGGCGGAGTCGTGGAGCAGTTGGGAGATCCCCGCACCGTTTACCGGCGTCCGGCGTCGCGGTTCGTCGCCGACTTCATCGGGGAGAGCAATTGGGTCGAAGGCGAAGTCCTCTCCTCGGATGTCACGGGGGTTCGGATCCGCACCCGCCTGGGCGAGTTCCTGTCCAGTCCCCGCGCCGGTCTCCTGCCGGCGGTGCCCGTCTGGGTCGGATTCCGCCCCGAAGCGCTGCATCCAACGGAGGTTCGGCTCAACGCGTTCGAGGGGGAGTTGCGGCAGACCAACTACCTCGGGGAGATCGAGGAATACGTCCTGTCGGCGGGTACCCAGGTCTTCAAGTGTTTCGTCCAGAATCCAGAACGGGCGCTTCCGCCCGGAACCTTGCTTACCGTGGGCGTGCGCCCGGACGATCTCCTGGTGCTTCCCCGGATCGCCTGAAGAAACCGATGCCCGGGGGACGGGCCTCGGAGGCGCGAGCTCTGCGAGTCCGAAGCCAGGGACTCGTAGAAGTCGACCCTCCGGGAACTCGTCAGCGGATGGACTGGAGGAAAGCGATGAGGTCGCGGAGATCCTGGGGTGTCCGGCCGGCCTCGAGTCCTTCCGGCATCAGGGAATGGCCCGTGCTCTCCATCCGGACCACCTCCCGCCGAGGGATCACCACCTTCTGACCCGCCGCCTGAACGAGCGTGACGGAATCCGCCGCATCCTGGGTCAGGAGGCCCGTGTGGCTGTCGCCGTTCCGGGTCTCGACCTGGTAGGTCACGAACCCCGGGTTGATGGCCATGTTGGGGTCGAGAATGTTTCCCAGGAGATCCTCGACACTCCGATGGGCGGTCCCAGCCAGGTCCGGTCCGACGCGCTGGCCGAGGTCGCCACAACGGTGACAACTGGCGCAGGATTCGGTGAAGACCACCCTCCCCCGGGCGGGTTGTCCCTCCGCCGGCAACTTCGCCATCCAGTCGTCCACCACCTGGCGTCGGTTGGAATACTCTTCGTCGCCAAAGAACTTCGCCGCGCGCTGGGCGATGGGATTTGACCCGGAGCGGAGGAGGCGTCGCCGCTGCTCCAGATCGAGATTGAGTTCGCCCGTGGTCCACTTCCCGGATTCGAGGGCAGCGATCAAGGGTTCGTGGAAGTTCCGCCGCTCCAGCAGCAGGCCCAGAACGCGGGGGCGCAGCGCGGGACCGAAGGTGCGCCAGCGGGCGACCAGATTTGAGCCGACCAGTGAGGTGGGACGGAGT
>CAMCFL010000249.1 GCA_945873715.1 Akkermansia muciniphila | reverse complement strand
AAGCCCAGGCCGGCGCCCAGCGCCAAAGTCAGCACCACCCACCGCGAAATCGTCGGCAATTCAAAGGGCAGGATCCGACGGGGATCCACCGTCCGGGCGGAGGCACTCGCGTCGGCGATCACCAACTGCGCCCAACGATCGTCCTTCCCCTGCCGGGCAATCTCGAGCGCCGTGCTCAGTCGCTCCTTCAGCCCCGCCTTCAGGTCCAGGAACCGGGCGGCCTCATCCGCCGTCACCGGCCGCAACACACCCCCGATCCCCCCTGCCACCGCACACGCCACTCCCACCCACATCGCCACCTGCACCACCGTCCACGGCATCGGTGCCAACTTGAAGGCGATCAGGGCTGCCAGATAAATCGCGCCGCCCACAAGCAATCCACGCCAGAGACCGCGCCAGGCACGCACCATCCGCGCGCGGGCCACGGTCCGATCCAGGGTCTGCTGGAGTACTTGCAGGTCATTCATGCTCTTGGAGGTCGAAGTTCGGAACCGTCGGCTGGAAATCGCTCGGGAAGTCGCTCACGAAACCGTCCGTCACTGGCGCTCGTACTCGCCCTTCGAAACACGCTTCAACACCGTGAAGCCAGCCTTCTTCGCGTCTGAAATCGACACCGGCTTGGTGATCGACGGCGTGTTGAAACCGGAAATCAGCTTCCGCACCGGCTTCCGGCAGGCCGGACATTGCGTCAGCGGCGCGGCCGTCAACGGCCGGCGCAGGGTGAAACGCCCGTTGCATGCTGCACATTCCCCATCACAAAGCTCGTACTCGTAAAGCGGCATGAAACATTCCCAATCTGAAGGTCAAGGTGCCGAGTCGCCCGCCGGCCGGCAAGTCCGGATCCAGCCCTCCGCAGGGCCCACCACGGCACCCTGCGCTGGCCCGGTTGAACTCGAATGACAGGCGACCCGGACCCCGTACCAACTCGGATTCCACTCGGAACCACAGGGTCAGACACCGGACGCAGGCAAACGTTCCGGGTCAGTACCAGATCGAGGGACTGGGCGGCCCGCCCGTTCTCTGGACCGGGGGGACCGGCAGCCTGCCGGTCCTAGGCCCTGCTTCCAGATCGACCCACTACCGGCGGGCCGCCGGTACCCCCCTGCACGGTTCCAGGTCAGGCCAACTTCATTCCCGGCCATGCCCCCACCGCGCCCTTGCCCGGTGCCCGTTCGATCGGGTCTTCGGTCGGATCGCTCAACGCCGTCAGCACCGCCGACGCCCGACCCGCCTCCCCGGCCGCGAGGTGCTCCATCGCCTGGCGGAAGGCGTCCAGACGGAAGTCCGATTCGCCCGTGCCCCGATCCACCCGATCGAGAAACGCGGCGATCTCGATCAGCTTGCACCGGGCATCCATGAAATACAGGTCGAGTACCTGCTGACGTGTCATGTCGTCACCATGATGCCCGGCACCGCCCCCGTCGAGACCCCCGGGGCCGGGGGGGACGAGGCCGTTGGAAGATTTCAGTCTCAAGGTTCAAGTCGCCTGCGTCCGCCTCGGCGCACGGAGCCCCCCTACCAACAATCCCTTCCCCGCTCCTCCGCTCCTCCGCGGCAATCCCCCTTCCCGACCCCGACGCCGGAGGCGTCCCGGAAGGTAGCCGGCGGTCGCACGACCGCCGGTTCAGGAAGCCAACGACCCGATCGACCCCGGAAGGGGTCGCGCCACCCGTTTTCTCCCTCCGGCCGCTTGAAACTCAAACCTCTTGAAACTTGAGACTCGCGGCGCGCCGCGCAGGACTGGCCAACCCCCCGTCCACCCGCCACGATCACCATCATGGCAGAGGTCCCCATCGGGTTTCGCGCGAAGCCCACCCCCCAGCCGGGTCCGGCACCCAAGGCACCCCAATCGCACGCTCCCGCTCCTTCCATCTCCCGACCCAGGACCCAGCTCGACGTCGAAGGAATGACCTGCGGCAACTGCGCCCGTCATGTCACCGACGCCCTCCAGGCCACCGCCGGTGTCGCCTCCGCCTTCGTCGATCTCGACGGGGCCAAGGCCACCGTTGACTGGACGGGCCCGGATCCCGGCCCCACGGCGGCGCTGATCGAAAGCCTCCGCAAGGCCGGTTACCCGGCCCACGAACGCATCGCCGCCCCGGCAGGAACCGCCTCCCCCGCGCCCCCGGCCAATCCGTGGAAGGCCTCCATCCAGATCGGCCTCCCGCTCGCCGCGGTCCTCGGAATCGCCGACTGGGGCTTCGGCCTCGGCATGAACCGGGTGTTCCAGTGGATCTCATTGGTCGTGGCGCTCGGCGTCGTCTGGGTGCTCGGTCGCCAGTTCTATCGGGGCGCATGGAACCAACTCCGCGCCGGTGGTTCCAACATGGATACCCTCGTGTCCCTCGGCGTCACCGCCGCCATGGGCTACAGCGTTCCCGCCCTTTTCGCCGGCTTGCCCGGCCATCTGTTCTTCACGGAGACCGTCACCCTGCTCGCCCTGGTCGGCACCGGTCACGCCCTCGAACACCGCATGTCCGCCCGCGCTGGCAGCGCCCTCCGCGCCCTGCTCGAACTGGCCCCCGCCAACGCTTGGCAACGGGACCCCTCCGGCAATGAACGGGAGGTCCCCGTCTCCGGACTCGTGGCCGGCGACCGCATCATCCTCCGCCCCGGCGACCGGATCCCGGTGGACGCGCAGGTGGTCGAAGGGACCTCCGCGGTCGATGAATCCATGCTCACCGGCGAATCCATGCCGGTCGAAAAATCCCCGGGCACCGCCCTCTACACCGGCACCACCAACCGCAGCGGACGCCTCATCGCCGCCGTCACCGCCACCGGCGAAGGCACCGCCCTCGCCCGCATCGCCGAGGTCATCCGCCGGGCCCAATCCACCCGCGCCAGCGTCCAGCGGCTGGCCGACCGGATCAGCGCCATCTTCGTTCCCATCGTCGTGGCCATCGCCCTCGCCGCCGGGGCCTGGTGGATGCTCTTCCCTGAATCCGCCGCAGCCGCCCACGCCCTGGCGGAAGGTTGGCTCTGGCATTCACACCTTCCCGAGTCCCGCTTCGCCGCCGGGATCGTCGTCGCCTGCGCCGTGCTCGTGATCGCCTGCCCCTGCGCCATGGGGCTCGCCACTCCTGTCGCCCTGATGGCCGGGGTCAACAACGCCGCCCGACGCGGAATCCTCGTGCGCGATGCCGTCGCTCTCGAAACCTGCGGGACCCTTGACACCCTCATCTTCGACAAGACCGGCACGCTGACCGAGGGACGTCCGGTCGTCGTCGCGCAGACCGACCTGTCCGCCGGCGATTCACGCGGGCCCGATGCCTCCCCTTCGATCGCCGAGATGGCCGCTTCCATGGCCCGGCGTTCCTCCCATCCGCTCAGCGTGTCACTCGCCCGGATCGCCCCCGGCCTCCTCGAGATGGAAGCGTGGACCGAACATCCGGGCACCGGACTCACCGGACAGTGGCAGGGTTCAAGGCTTCAACTTGGTTCGATCGCCTCCCTCCAGGCCGCCGGCATCGATACCACCCCTGCCCTGGCCTTCATCGAACCGTGGCTCGCCAAGGGAGCCACCCCCGTCCTGCTGGCCGCCAACCAGCGGTTGATCGGTGCCTTCGCCCTCCGCGATCCCCTGCGGCCGGAAGCCGCCGGGGTGGTCCGACGCCTCCGCGCCTCGGGGCTGCGGGTGGGAATGCTTTCCGGCGATCATCCCAAGGCGGCGGCCGCCATCGCGGCCGAGGCCGGGATCGACGCCTCCATGGTCCAGGCCGGCGTGCCACCCGAGGGAAAGGCCCGGTTCCTGAGCACCCTCAAGAGCTCGGGCTACCGGGTGGCCTTCGTCGGCGACGGAATCAACGACGGTCCCGCACTGGCCGCCGCCGACCTCGGCATCGCCGTCGCCCGCGCTTCCGACGTGGCTCGCGAGGCCGCCGGATTGGTCCTGCTCCGCACCGACCTGAACGCGGTCACCGATGCGCTCGACCTGGCCAAGGCCACCCTGGCCACCATCCATCAGAATCTGTTTTGGGCCTTCTTCTACAACGCCGCCGCCGTGCCCCTCGCCGCCCTGGGTCTCGTCAGCCCCGCCCTCTGCGCCGCCGCCATGGGCCTCAGCGACCTCGTCGTCGTCGGCAACGCCCTCCGCCTCGCCCGCCGGAAGTGAGGGACGAACCCCCGGAGGGACGAGCTCCGCGAGTCCGTCATTGGGGACTCGTAGAACTTGTCCCTCCGATCACTCGCTCCTCCATCTGCATGATCTGCGCCATCTGCGGATAAACAACGACCCCTTCACTGGTCAAACTCCCGGGTCTGAGACGCGCGAAGGGCTCTCCGTTCAGGCCCGCAACTGTCCACATCCCGCCGCCACATCAATGCCCCGATGCTGTCGCACGGTGCTGGGGATGCCCGACGCCTTCAGCACTTCCTGAAATGCCTTCGCCGCCTCGGGCCTCGCGCAGCTCCCACGGAAACCTTCGGTCGGATTCAACGGGATGAGGTTCACATGGGCGTCCATCCCGGCAATCAACGCCGCCAATCGCGCCGCCTGGGCCACCGAATCGTTGGTACCGGCAATCAGCGTCCACTCGAAGAAGATCCGACGCCCGGTCCTCGAACCGTACGTCCGACACGCCCCGATGAGCTCAGCCAACGGCCAGCGGCGTCCGATGGGCACCAACGCCGCCCGTTCCGCGTCGGTGGCCCCGTGCAGGCTCACTGCCAGGTGATACGGCCGTTGTTCCTCCGCCAGACGCAGGATGCCGGGCACAACGCCCACCGTGCTGATCGTGATGCGACTCGGCCCGATATTGAGGCCACCGCGATCGGAGATGATCTCCAGCGCCGTCATCACCGCCTCGTAATTGTGCAACGGCTCGCCCATCCCCATCAGCACCAGATTCCTCAACTCCCCCCCCGGGACCGCGGGCGTCCCCGCCCGCTCAGCAATCCCCAGCCCCACCCCCAGTCTCGCCTGTCGGACCTGCGCGACGATCTCGCCCGCCGTCAGATGCCGGACGAACCCCATCTGACCCGTTGCACAGAACACGCAGCCCATCGCGCACCCGACCTGCGTGCTCAGACAGGCGGTGCGCCGTCCGGCGTAACCCATCAACACCGTCTCGACGACCTGCCCATCGGACAGTCGGAGCAGGAACTTTCGGGTGAGCCCATCGCGACTGAAGATCCCAGCCGCTACCTTCGGCAACTCCAGTTGGAATCGCCGACCCTCGCCCACCTGCTCGGTGATCCATCGACGCAGCGGCGCGGGAAATTCCGGGTGATGGGACAGATCCTCCGACAACCCCACGTGCATCGCGCGCCAGAGCGTCCGCGCATGCACGGCAGGGATCCCCGACGCGACGACCTCCCGCTCCAACTCCCCGAAAGTCAGGTCGAGCAGCGGACGAGTCGCGGTGGCTTGGGTGAATCTTGAGTTGGTTGTCACGGATGTAGGCCCGCTGCCCTCAGCGGGCGTTCCCCTGGGATTCTTGAATCTGCACAACAAGTAGCTGCCAGATCAAGACGCCCCCTGCCCTGGGGCACCCAGTCAGGAAGGGGCATCCTCGAATCCACGGATCCACGTGGG
>CAMCFL010000248.1 GCA_945873715.1 Akkermansia muciniphila | reverse complement strand
TGAGCACGACCGACGGATCGACCGCCGTCTGGGACAATCGGATGACATCCTGAGCCGGTGCAGGCAGGTCGGGAGGAGATTTGGGAGCGGACTGGGGAATGGAAACGACGACTTCTGCCTTTTTTTGGACCCCGATTGCGGGATTGTTGGTCGCCAGAGGCATCGGAGTTGCTCCAACAATCGGATTGGTCGCGGTTGCTGCGATTGGGGGCGGTGCACTGGAGTCCGCCGCGTTGGCCTTCGCCAAGCGCTCGGCAGGGTCGCACCCAGCCAGGAGGGCGGCACAGAGCGAGGGAATGAGCAGGTGCTTCATGGTGGGGATGGTGGGGGAAGGATCCGTTCGTTGGCACGACCCGGAGTCAGCTTTGACGGATCGCCTTCACGGGTGGCCAGTGGACGGTTGGATCTTCAACGTATTCAGACCCTGGGGCGGGCCAAACCTTCATTGGACCACGGTGGCGGGTGGCCGGCTCTGGTCGCTCGACTTGAGATCGGTGTCGGACGATGCTCCTGAGAACGTTCCTCCGAAGTATGCGATATATCGAGCCTCATGGGCATATGGTCAGCCGGACCACCGATGACTATCAGGACATGGTGACTGCTGGTTGTGCGGCCGTGTGTGAGCCCGCCTTCTGGGCGGGTTTTGATCGAACCTCGGCGGACGGGTTTCGCGATTACTTCAGGCAATTGACGGAGTATGAACCGTCCCGTGCGGCGCGGTACGGCCTGCCCCATTTTTGTTGGCTTTGCATCAACCCGAAGGAATCCGAAGACGTCGCTCTGGCGGAGTCGGTCATCGCCATGATTCCCGAGTTTCTCCATCGGCCCACGGTGCTCGGCATTGGCGAGATCGGACTGAACAAGAATTCCCGCAATGAACTGAAGGTGTTGGAGATGCATGTGGATCTCGCGGCGCGCGAGAAGCAGTTGATCCTGGTCCATACCCCCCATCTGGAGGACAAACTCAAGGGAACCCGTTTGATCCTCGATGTGCTTCGAGCGGATTCGCGGATCGAACCGGGGCGGGTGCTGATCGATCACGTCGAGGAACACACGGTCCGCGGCGTGCTCGACCGGGGTCATTGGGCCGGCATGACCCTTTATCCGATCAGCAAGTGCACGCCGGCGAGGGCGGTGGATATTCTTGATGTCTACGGCGGCGAGCGTCTTTGGATGAACTCGGCGTGCGACTGGGGCGAAAGCGTCCCGTTGGCCATCCCCAGGACGGCCCTTGAGATGCGTCGGCGAGGTTGGTCGGCGGAGGCGATCGATCAGGTGATCTATCAGAATCCCGTCCGGTTCCTCCGTCAGAGCCCGAAGTTTCAATTGCCCGCCTGAGGAAACCGGAGCGGGCTGGGGCGGCAAAAAAGGCGGGCCTTTTGGGCCCGCCATGCGTTTGCGTCAAGCCGTCTGGAACCGCCAGCGACTCCAGATTGACCCAAATGGGTGGGGAACGTTCAGTCAGGAACCAAGCGCCTTGGAGGCTGCTTCGGGAACCTTGACCTCGGTGGTTCCGACATTCTTGATCTCATGGGTGGTGGTCCTCGCCATGTCGCGATCTTCGCCGTTGAACGACAGGCTGCCGGAGACCTTTACCTGGACCTTGGTGGGTTGCCCGTCCTTCAGCCAGATCTTCACGGAGCCCTTCGCGTTCTTTGCCTCGGGAGGCGTCTGGCCGCCCGGGCGTCCACGTCCCAAGGTGGGAAGATCTCAGCCCGGTTACGCGGAGACTTTGACTGACTCGGCGAGGTCGTTGGTGCGGGCCTCGCCGGTTGGCTCGTCGATGACGTTGGGGTAAGGTGAATGCGTGCCGAGCAAGTACTATGTCGATGGAGAGAAGCGGGCGGGTCGGGTGGTGGACCTTTTTGCTGCTGTGGCTCCTCGCTACGACTTGATCAACGACTTGCAGAGTCTTGGCATGCACCGTCGATGGAAGCGTCGATTGGTGCGCGAGGCGGGCATCCAACCCGGTGAACAGGCTCTTGACGTCTGCTGTGGCACAGGAGATGTCGCCTTTGCCCTCCGGGATCTGGGTGCCGAGGTCACAGGTCTGGATTTTTCCGAGGCGATGCTCGGGGTCGCGCGAAAGCGAAACGCAGGGGGTGGCGTGCGATTTCTCCAAGGCGACGCCTTGGCCCTGCCATTTCCAGACCGGACTTTTGACGTCGTCACCGTGGCCTACGGTGTTCGCAACCTCGCTGACGTCGGTGCCGGGTTGACCGAATTGCTCCGGATGCTGAAGCCGGGCGGGCGCCTGTTGATCCTGGAGTTTGGGAAGCCCGACTCCGGTGTTTGGCGATGGCTGTATTACCAATACCTCCGCTGGTTGGTGCCGCTGTTCGGACGGCTGTTCTGTGGCGATGCCGACACCCACGCCTACATTCTGGAGTCGCTTCTGAAGTATCCGGGGCAGCGCGCGATCGACGAACTTCTGCGGGCCCGTGGCTGTCACCTGACCCGGGTCGTCCCCATGGTCGGTGGAGCCATGGCCCTGAACGTTGCCGTCAAATCCGGACCTTGAATTCGTCATCCTTGCGGAGGGACAAGGCGAACGCGGCCATCAACTCGGGGATGTACTCCAGATCTCGAAGGTTTACGAGTTCGACGGGCGAGTGCATATAGCGGTTCGGCAGGCTGATGAGGCCGCTCGGGATCCCGCCCCGCGTCCAGAAGATGACGTCGGTGTCCGTGCCGGAGGATGCCGACATCGCCTCGTGTTGGAGCGGGATGGCCTTGGCGGACGCGACGGATTCAAGTCGGTTGAGGACCTCCACATGGTTGCATCCTCCGTGCGTCAGGGTGGGGCCCTTGCCCAACTTGATCTCTCCGTGCTGGCGCGGGTCCACCGTCGGGTAGTCGGTTGCGTGGGTTACATCCACTACCAGGGCCGCCGCCGGATGGAGGGAATAGGCGATCTGACGTGCGCCGAGAAGACCCACCTCTTCCTGAACGTTGGCTACCGCGCAGATTTCCCACTGAAGCTCGGAGACGTGCGGGTGGAGAAGACGCAGGGTTTCAGCCACCGCCCAGGTACCGATGCGGTTGTCGAAGGCCCGTGCCACCGCGATCTCGCCCCTCAAGAGATCGAATTCGTTTGCGAGGGTGATCGGGTCACCGATCCGGACCAGTTGGAAGGTCTCATCCTTGGAGGAAGTCCCGATGTCGATGAAGAGGTCATGGATCTTCGGCGGCTTGGGATCGCCTTCCCCCCGCATCAGGTGCGGGGCCACATTTCCCACCACCCCTTTGACCGGGCCCATGCGGGTGTGGATGACCACCCGTTGCGCCTTGGTAATGGCTGGATCGATTCCGCCGGTGCGGCGGACGTGGATAAAGCCTTCGGTCGTCACATACGAGACCGACATGGCGATCTCGTCGGCATGGGCGGCCAGCATCAGACGCGGACCTGCGCCCGGGTTGAGGGTGGCAACGCAATTGCCGTAGGAATCCGAATGCGTGGTTCCAGCGTGGAGGCCGGCATAATCAAGCCAGACGCGGAGGCCGCGGGTTTCGTGCCCCACCGGGCTGGGGGTGTTCACCAGATTTCTGAGGAATTGGAGCGATTCAGCGCGCATGAGGAGGAACCTACCCGTCGGTCGCGAGGAATTCAGGCTTCTGTTGATGCAAAGAAGGGCCGATCGCGACACGGCTGTGCCTGGATGGATCCGGGTAGGGATCAGTCTGTCCCGCCCTGACTCGGAGCGAGGTCCAATGGATGGCTACGCTACGTTGATGTTGAATCGGTTATGAATGTGGATAGGGCATGCTGATGTCGGGTCCAAAACTCGCTCTCCTGCGGGTACGCACGGCACCGGGGGTGACGTGCAGAAAGAACATTCAGAACAGATCAAACGAAGGATCAGCATATGAAACTGGTACATGGTTTTGCTCCGGTGACGGGTTTCACTCCATTGACCCACCTGGAGCGCGAGTTGAATCGGTTCCTGGGTTCGGGTTCCAAAGTCGATCCTCGGGCGGAGGTTGGTGCCGTGGCAGCCCCTGCGACGGACGTTCGCGAAGATGACCAGCAGTACGTCTTTGCGGTCGAGTTGCCAGGCGTGCGGCGCGAGGACGTTCAGGTCACGCTGCACGAAGGCGTACTGAGTATCACCGGGGAGCGCCGGCAAGAGGTGGAGTCGGCCGGGGAGCGCTACCATCGTCGGGAACGGTTTGTGGGTCGCTTCGCCCGTCGCTTCGATCTGGGAATGCCGGTGGAGGTGGAGGGAATCAAGGCGAGCTTCCGCGACGGGATCCTGACGGTATCGGTTCCCAAGGCGGAGGTCGCCAGGCCGAAGACGGTCGAGATCACCGCCGAGTGATTTGCGGCGATCCCGATTTCAGGCATGGCCCGGGGCTTTGGCTCCGGGCCTTCCTGTTTCCCCCGAGCATGCAGCAGAGCCCGGTTGACCCGGGAGCAATGCAAGCGACACGCTGCGGTGGTGCAAGAGCAGGAATGGGTTGTTTTCGACCTGGAGACGACGGGGCTTTCCCCTGACCGCGATGACATCATCCAGATCGCTGCGGTACGGATGCGGGGGTGGCGGGTGCTGCACTCCGAGTCGTTCGCGACCTATGTCAATCCTGGTCGCCCGATCCCGCCGTTCATCAGTTCGTACACGGGGATCCGGCAAGCGGACGTGCGAGGGGCTCCCACGCCGGCTGAAGCATTGGGGGCGTTCTCCCGTTGGGCTGGTAGTTCAACTTTGGTGGCCCACAACGGCCACCGATTCGACATGAGATTCGTCGAAGCCACCTGCCGGCGCGGAGGATGCGGAATCCGGTCGGTCAAGTATCATGATTCCCTTGCACTGTCCTGGCAGTTGTGGGGGCGAAGAGGAGTTCGGCATGGTCTTGATGCGGTGCTTGGGCGTCTGAAACTGACTTCAACGGACGATCGGAGGCACGACGCCCGGGGAGACGTAGCCCTGCTGGGCCGGGCCATCGAGGCCATGCGCCACGAGTTGCTCCGTCGAGGAGAGGAGCCGACTTTGCCGATCCATGGAGGAATGCTCCCGGAGACCACCGGTGAATCCGAGCCCTTCGGATCGTGACGCCCTGGTGTGCCGGAAGAATGCCGTCCGATCCCAAGTCGAAATCTGAGCTTTCCAACAAGGGAGGGTCGTGATTCCGTCGGAGATCCTCCTTGAGACTCGGTGCCCGCACACGGGTGCATGCCCATCGCGAACCTTGGCGTGCTGGCATTCAGTGGAAGGGGGGTCTGATTATGTCTGTGCTCAAGACCCAACCCGAATCGGTGCAGGTAGATGGACACAGCCTGCGTTGCCTGATGTGCAGCCATGAATCCTTCCATCGACGCAAGACCCACTTCGATACCGCACTCTTCAGCGGACTGAATCCCATCTGGTCGGAGTCCCACGGGACGTGCCTCATCTGTGACCACTGTGGTTTTATCCACTGGTTTCTCCAGCCGAAGGTGGGTTGACCGGCATGGTCATTGAGATGGGTTCCGGCTTGGTTGCGATGGTTTGCCAGGCAGGGGAGGGAGGAATTGCTGAGTCGAGCCGGATTGATCCATCATTCGGGCA
>CAMCFL010000247.1 GCA_945873715.1 Akkermansia muciniphila | reverse complement strand
CCAGGATCGCGGCGATGTTGTTGGTGGAAATTCGAGGCTCCACCTTACTGACCAACACGCCCGTGACAGGGTCTACCTGTAAGCCAAGGGGAATCCTCATGGGCGTGGGAACCGTCCCACGGAGCCCAGCCTTGATCGCACCGGAGTGGCCTGGCAGGAAGGTGATGACCACCCGGGTCAGGTCCGGACCGAAGCCCGGTCGATTGGATTCCATGGCCACCAGGTCCCGGAGCAATCGGGACACCGTGAGCGGCGGAGCAGGCTTCTCTGCGGTCGTCTTGGCAAAGGCTTCGCGGAGGGAAGGCGGCACCTCCGAGAGCAAGGCCAGGTTTTCCGGCGACGGGATCCGGAAGGCCAGCGCGCCCTGGACCAGTCCAATCCCGTTTTCCTCCTGATGCGACGGCCCGGGATTCGCTGGACGCGTGAACCCGACCCTCGTCGCTCCGCCCGCCCGCAGGACCTCCTCGAGCTTGGGCAGTTGAGCCAGGTCCAGGGGCGTGAAGCCCAGAGCTTCGCCCGGATTGGGGTAAGCCCCTCGCTTCAAAAGCAAATCCGCGCACACCGCCCGGGGCCCGTTCATGCTCTTCACCACCGCATGCAGCGGCGTCATCATCGTGTCCGGATGGATGCGGTTCGGGTCCGCGCCGGCGCCCAACATCAGCGCCACCCATTCGGGTTCGGACCCACACGCGACATGCAACGCGTAGCCGGCATCCGGATCTGCCCCGGATTGAAGCAACCGCGTCGCCCCTTCGATCCATCTCCTGGCGACGGCGAACGCAAGAGGCGTGGTCCGCTCCGCGGCGACCGGATCCGGATTCGCTCCCCTTTCGAGCAACAGCATGACCATTTCGAGCCGCTGTCCGGTGACCGCGGCATGGAGCGGCGTACTTCCGGGTGCCAAATCGAAAGCGGGACCGATGTAACGCTGTGTCGTCTGCGCCCCCGGCTCCGCGCCTCGATCCAACAGCAGTTCGGCAATCGCCCGTTGTCCCAGTGCCGCTGCCAGATGGAGCGGAGTGATACCCGTCGAATCTGCAGCGTTGGGATCAGCCCCTGCCGCCAGGAGACGTCGGAGCGCCTTCACCCGACCGGCCCCAATCGCGGCCACCATCCCCAACCGGAGCTGCCCTGCCTGCCTCCCCGGCATTCCCTCGGCGATCAGGTAGTCCACAACGCGCAGCCAATCTTTCTGGGCTGCCTGGGCCAATGGCCCTCCCCATTCTCCATCCTGGGTCAGCTCATCCGGGTCGTCGCGAAACAGCTTCTGCAACCGCTCCAACTCCTGGGTCTCGGGATCCAGAACGGTGGTCAGCACCGGAGGGCGGACATTGGAAGCCGATCCGAGCAACGGATCCGGCCTCTGTTTCTCGGCCAGTTGCCGCTTGAGCCCCAAGAGCTCCCGACGCGCCTTCAGCACTTCCTCCGTGGTTCCACGGCCCACCTCCACCTTCTTCTGCTCGGTCAGCAACTGTTCCTCCGCCACCCGGATCTCCTCGACCAACAGGCGCTCGGCATCGTCGCGTGGAGTGCCGTCACCGGCGGTCGCCGTCGTGGCCCGGAGCGACGCCGCCTTCTTGCTGAGTTGCTCCGCGGCGTCCCGTTGAAAGGTCATCTCCGCTTCGATCGACGCCAGTCCGTTGACCACCTGCTGTTCCAACTGCTCTTCGACCGTGGCCAACTGCCGACGCACCGCCACGCGCTCCGGGTGCCCATTCCCGAACTCCTCCGAAAGTCCGGCAACCTTGAGCTCCAACTCCGAACGAGTCTTCATCAGACGCGCCAGTCCCGGCGAGGCCCCCTCCGCCGCCATGGCCTCCGCCGGAGACGCGTTGGTTTGATACCGCTTCAGCCGCGCCTGCAATTCGGCGGCCTTCTGCTCGAAATCCAGCCGTCGCAACTCCACCGTCTGGAGCAACGAACCCGACTCCCCCGCGCCATTCCCGATCGCGAGGGCGGCGTGCGGTTCCCCCAACTCCCGCCGGGCCGACGCCACCAGGTCGGACGCCTCGGGATGCTCGCGAACCAATCGTCGATAGAGATCCGCCGCCTCCGCGGTCTTGCCCTGGCGTCGCTGGAATTCCGCCCATCGAAAGAGGATCGACGCGTGCAACGCCTGACGTTCGTCCGCCAGTCGCAAGGCTTCCGCGTACGCCTCCGAAGTCCGCTTCGGTTCGCCCCCGCTTTCCTCCAGGGCGATCCCGTTCTGGAAGGTCTCCCGGATCAGGTCCTGCGCCTGCACCGTGGCCAGCGTCAGCGTCAGCCCGACCATCCATCCGCCGGTCCATGTTGTGATCTTCATAGGTTTGTTACCGGAGCCACGCTGCCTCGTCCGCCGACCCCGCGTGTCATGGATTTGAAAAACTCAGCTCCCCTCCCACCGATAGCCGACGCCGTGCACGGTTCGGATCCGGGGTGCCGCGTCCGGCCCCAGCTTGGATCTCAGGGAAGCCATGTGGGTGTCCACGGTCCGCGTGGTGGGAAAAGCCGTCACCCCCCAGACCACATCCAGGCATCGCTCGCGCGTCACCACTTCCCCTTCTGCCTCCACCAACAGCCGCAGGAGCGCGAATTCCTTCGCCGTCAGGTGCACCGGCGCGTCGCCGCGGGTGACTTCCATCCGAGCGAAATCCACCACCACATCCGCCCACGCCAGACGCGTCGGCACCGAACCGTCGTCCCGACGGACCCGACGAAGCAGGGCGCGGACCCGCGCGAGCAGTTCCCCGGTGCTGAACGGCTTGACCAGATAATCGTCCGCACCGTGGTCCAGGCCCCGCACACGATCTTCCACCTGTCCCTTCGCCGTCAGCATCAGGATCCCCATCGCGCCTCCGAGCCGACGCAACTCCGCCGCCACGGCAAACCCATCCAGACGCGGCATCATGACGTCGAGCAGCACGAGATCCGGCGATTCCTCCAGCGCACGCTTCAACCCGGATTCGCCATCCGACGCCGTCAGCACGCGGAATCCCGCGGCCTCAAGGGCGTCGGCCAGTGCCGTGCGCATGGGCAACTCGTCCTCGATCACGAGCACCCGAGCGAGCGGAGTGATGCCGGGGGTGGAAGGCGTGGTCATGATGAAGATTTCTCCGCGTCCTCCACGCCCGGTGGGCGAAGCGGAAGTTCAAGGGTGAAGGTCGCGCCGTGAGCGGGCCGGCTTTCCACGCGAACCCGACCTCCATGCGCCTCCAGGGTGTGACGCACCAGGGACAGTCCCAGGCCCACGCCCTGCGTCTCCCGACGCAGCTCGGATCCGCGGCGATAGAAGCGTTCGAAGATCCGATCGTGTTCCTCCGGAGGAATCCCGGGACCGGCATCGCTCACCACGATCCGCACCGGCCACCGCCGATCCGGGTTGAAGTAGAATTCCACCTCCACGGCCGTGCCCGCGGGCGCGTGTTTGAGGGCGTTGTCGATCAGGTTCAGCAAGGCCTGCTGAAGCGAGGGTGCATCCGCCCAGATCTCTACTGCCGTTTCGCTACCGAGAAACTCCAGTCGAACGTCCCGCTCCGCTGCCACCGCACTCGGGATCCGAACCGTCTCACGCGTCAACCGCAGCACATCGACGGGTTCAAACCGGTACTCCTTCCGACCCTGCTCGATCCGGGAGAAATCGAGGACGTTCTCGACCAGCGATCCCAGGCGTCGCGTCTCCTGCACCAGGAACCCAGCGTACTCCCGACGTTTGGCAGGTTCCTCCGCACGTCCCTCGGCCAATCCCTCGGCGAGCAATCGCATCGACGCCAGCGGCGCGCGCAACTCATGCGAGACGGCCGACACAAAATTGGTCTTCTCCTCGTTCAAGGTCATCTGACGCAGGAACGCCCGTCGCGTCTGCCACAGTCCGATCCCCGCAACCCCCACCACGCCCAGCAACAGTCCCGTGAACAAACGCTGCTGACGTCGCTGCGCGGCGAACAGCTTCTGGGGTTCCACCAGCCGCACCCGCAGTTGCAACCCGACTCCCCCCTCGCCACTGCCGGCGCCGAACACCCCCGCCAACGTTCCCTCCAACTGCGTCACGAGATCACCTCCCGACGCCGCCTGCGGTCGTTCGCTCCCGGACCCGAGCCCTGCCCGGATCGGCTCCCCCGCCAACTCGAATTCCGACTCCATTCCGGGCGGCCAATCCGGAGGTCCCAGACGCGATCGGATCGCTTCCACTCCGCGGGCAATCGTCGCCCGCTCCAGGAACTCCACTTCCATCCCCGATTCCCGGAAACCCCGGCGCATCAGCCACTGGTTGGTCCCGAGGTGGAGCCACGCTGGACCCGACGCCCCTCCGGCGTTCGCCGCCCCGGCACGGAAAGCACTCGCCAACGCGCGGCACACTTCCGCCGCCTGCCACTCGGCCTGGAGGCGGCTCACTGCCGGCGACGCCGAGTTCGTGATCGCGCGCGCCAGGATCCAGGACGTCAGCAGGGACGGCTGTTCCTGGACCAACCCCGTCAACAGTTCCATCCCGCCCGGGTCGCGAAGCCTCTCTGGGGCGTTCACCCCCAACCACACGGCGGCCGACGCCGCCACCGGCACGCCCCGTTCATCCACCCACTGCGCGGCCAACGCCCGCAAACCCAGCGCCTGGATCCCGACCGCCGCGTCGGCACGGTCCGGGGAAGGCAGACGCAGACGCGCGAGCTCCGCCGTCGCCATCAAGGCTGGGTGATTGGTGGCTTCCGATTCGATCCGCCTCGCCAAGGCGAACGCCGTGTTGGTCGGCCCCTGGATCTCCGCGGTGCGGAGTGCCTCCAACGATTGCCACAACGATGCCGGCAGCGTCCGGGTCCAGGCGGGTGGTTCCGGCACGAAGCTGAACTCGACCGGCTGAACCAATCGGAGCAGACCGTCGAAGCGCACCCTCAGCACGGCGGCATTCGTCCCGCCCAGGGACTCCAGTTCTTCCGGCCAATGGACCGCCCACTCCCGCTCGATCCCGGCCATCAACAGCCGCGCCGAAGTCGTCGCCCGCTCCCGGGCCTCCCGTTCCACCTCCGATTGATCCCGTCGAAGCGACAGCCAGCCGAAGACCGCCAGCGCCACCATGGGCGCCAGCACCAACAGCAGCGGACGATGGAGCGTGGACCGGTTCACAAAGGGCGGAGGCCGATGCATCGGGTGTGGGCCAGGACGGTTGTAGGCCCGCTGCCCTCAGCGGGAGGTTCCCTCATCGCCGCCTGAGGACAGGCGGCCTACCACCAGAACCCACACCAGATGCACCGGATGGCGGACATTCATCCCCTACCCGCCGTCGATTGTCAGGGAATTGTCAGATCCAGGACGGGTGGGGGCAGATTGACACGGCCGCGGAGAAGCGGAGAAGCGGGGTTCGTCCCACGCTTCGACCGAACCCCGAACCGAGCGCGTGCCAATGGCGCGGCAGCGTCCTGGAGTGCGCGCAGCGTCAGCTGCCGCTCTGGTCGCGGGACAGACGGACGCCCTTGACGTTCCTATGCCCTAGCGATGTGCGGAGGCCTTACCCTCGCGGCGCAGGGGGACAGCCAGGGTCGATACGCCAATTAAAACCGTGGTGGTGCGGGTGAAAGCGGCAGCTGACGCTGCA
>CAMCFL010000246.1 GCA_945873715.1 Akkermansia muciniphila | reverse complement strand
ATCCACTATTGCGTGGCCAACATGCCCGGGGCCTACGCGCGGACGGCCACCCAGGCCCTGACCAATGCAACCTTTCGCAGCCTGCAGGAACTGGCCGACCACGGGTTGGCCGAGGCCTGCCGTCGGACGCCCGGCCTCCTTGCCGGGGTCAACGTCCTGCGCGGTCACGTCACCTCCAGACCGGTCGCCGAGGCGCATGGCCTCCCGTGGAAGGATCCGCAGGAACTCCTCAGGGAAGCCTGACCAGCCGGAAGCTGGAGGGGGCAAACCACCCCGTCCCCTTCTGGCCGCGGATCTCGGCGACCAACTCGACTTCCGAGTCGTCTTCCAACGAGAACTCGAACTGGAGCGTTTGCCATTCGGTCGTCCCCACCAGTCGATTCTTCCGGTTCATCCCGCTGATCCGCAGACCGAGTCCCGCGGCCCGGTCATTCGGGGTCGTGACCAGATCCTGGGTCCGCGCCTGGCCCTCGAACCGATACTGTCCGCCCGGCAACCGCACCCGACTTCGCCAGGAGGCCTGCCCGGGACTCTTCAACGAGACGCGGAGCAGGTCCACCGTGTTCCTGTCGTCCCGAACCCATTCAGCCGCACTGTCTCCGTCCTGCGTCCCAGGCTGCCATTTGCCCAGTGGAACCCGACCGTCGGGCGACCTGTTTGACGGCCGCGGACGTCGGGCGATCTGGGCTGTCACGTCGGCAACCCGATCGATGATTCTTTGACGAAGATCGCGGGTGCTGCCCCGGATTCCTTCGGCGTCGCCCGGAGGCAGATGCACCAGCGCGGGCTCACGCCGACTCACCGCCTCGTCGAAGGTCTTCAGGATGGCGTTGGTGGTGAAAACATTCGTGAGGAGTGACTCGATGCGGTCGAAGTAGGCGGTCCGCCATTCTGGAGCCTCGAAGACCCGGGTGGCGACGATCCCCTCGAACCCCCGGTTCAGGGGCATGCCACCCTGACTGAACATCTGGTCCATGCCATGTGGAAGGAAGACGAAGTACCCAGTCGAAGGTTCGTGATAGAGCCGGTAGTTGTTCCGATTGCAGGGATACCCGTCCCAGTCCTCGGTCATCACCTGCAGAGCGGTGTAAGTGATGAAGCGGTCGATCTCCAGCATGCGCCCCAATGCGGCCTTGCGAAGGCCGGAATCCGGAATCTGGCAGGCCGCAGAAAGCGCCTGCAGGTCCTTCCAGTCGGGGGGTTCCTTTCCGGAATCGAGTTCGAGTTGCTGGTCGACGGCACCGGGGCCTGCCCGCAGCCGGCCAACAACAGCAGGCCGGCCACCCAGAGGCGGAGGACGAGGCTTCCGATTTGTTGTCGTGAAGGCGTCCAGCAACCCGGGTTCATGGAGTTCCGTGTGCCCGTAGTCCGCCTGGACGGTTTCGACCGGGTCGGGCAGGGAAATCAGCGGGGGATCATGCCGGCCTCACGGGCGAAATCAAAGATCCCGCCGGCATCGACCACCGGCCGGACCTCCCCGAGGGGCTTCAATGCGTAGGTGAGCCCCGTGCCATGATGCGTGATCGTGTTGGTGTCGATGTCGACCGTCGCCACATCACCGGTCTTGAACAGGTCGCAGAGACGCTCCGGGCATTCGATCGGGTAGAGTTCACCGGTGGCGACGCAGTTGCGGAAGAAGATCCGGGCGTAAGACTCGGCGACGACGCACTGGCAGTTGGCGGAGCCCATGGCGATCGGGGCGTGTTCCCGGGAACTGCCGCAACCGAAGTTCCGGCCGCCGATGACGATGGGATACTGGGTATCCAACGCGCCCTCGGCGACGAAGCGGGTGGGGTAAAGGGAATCCGGCAGGCCCCAGAGGGCGTAGGATCCGAGCTTTTCGTACTCCTCCGGGATGGTGGGGACGAGGTTGAGGAACTGGGCCGGAATGATCTGGTCCGTGTCGATGTTATCGCGGACCACAAACACCGGGCCGTTGAACTTCGATTGCATCAGGGCAGGAGTTTCCTTGGCGGCGGTCCGAAGGCAAACGCAAAGGCGGGAATGGTTGGGTCGAAATCGTTGCTCGACACAGCTGGGGCGGGCTCCCTACGATTTCAGTTCGATAAACGGACATGTACCGGGCGGTGGTTTGCTGCCCAACACCGAGATCAACATGCAAGAAAAGAACAAAGTCATTACGGAGTTCCGCACTCACGAGCAGGACACGGGTTCACCCGACGTCCAGATCGCTCTGCTGTCGGAACGGATCAACAACCTGACGGAACATCTGCAGACGAATCGCAAGGACGTGGCTTCCCGCCGCGGTCTGATGGCGATGGTCAGCAGGCGCCGTCGCCTTCTCGACTACCTGAAGCGCAAGGATGAGCCTCGCTATCAGGCGATTACGAAGAAGTTGAAGCTCCGTCGGTAATTGAACGGAGAAGGACGGAACGGGGGAGGTTGCCTGCGTTTCCGTCATCGATTGGCAGGCCGCACCTGCGGGTGCGGTTGGTTGCCGCAACAAGGCGTGCGCGGCTTCCGGTCAGTCGTTCAATCAGTCAGCAAGTCGCGTCCGAAAAGCAGTTAACTGTGCCCGCTCACTTGGGAATTTTCACTCAACTCCCCCGACCTGTTGTCGGGGAGGCTGACTGAAATTTCTCTCGTGGGGCGGGCTGAAGCACATATGCCCGAGAAAGTCATTATCCCGGTCGGTGATCAACAGATCACCATCGAGACTGGAAAATATGCCAAGCAGGCGGACGGATCTGTCACCGTCCAGTTTGGCGAAACCATCGTCCTCGTGGCCGCCGTGGCCGCGTCCAAGGCCAAGCCTGGCCAGGACTTCTTCCCATTGACGGTGGACTACCGCGAAAAGGCGGCCGCCGCTGGCAAGTTCCCAGGTGGCTACTTCAAACGTGAAGGCCGCCCGACCGAAAAGGAAATCCTCACCTGCCGCCTGACCGACCGCCCCATCCGGCCGTTGTTCCCCAAAGGCTGGTACAACGAAGTCCAGGTCCAGAGCGTCCTGCTCTCGGCGGACGGTCAGAATGATCCTGACATCCTCTCGATCCTCGGTGCCTCGGCGGCGCTGACGGTCTCCGACATCCCTTGGGATGGTCCTCTCGGGGCCGTCCGGATTGGACGGGTCAACGGAACGTTGGTGGTGAATCCCACCCACGAACAGCAGGCCGAGTCCGACCTCGACCTGATCTACGTCGGCAACAAGACCGACGTCGTGATGTACGAAGGTGCGGCCAATGAGATTCCCGAAGAGGAGTTCATCGCCGCCCTCAAGTTTGCCCAGGAAGCCTGTCAGCCCCAGATCGAGGCTCAGGAAGAACTGCGGCAGAAGGCGGGCAAGACCAAGCGGACGATCTCCGTCAACGTGGTGCCGGAGGAGATCCTCACGGAGGCCAAGTCCCTCGCTGGTGATCGCATCATCGCCGCCCTGCTCATTCCGCAGAAACTCGCCCGCGAAGCAGCCGTCAATGGCGTCTTTGCCGACGTCGGAGAAAAGCTGAAGGCGAAATTCGGTGCGGACAAGGTCACGGACTACGTCCTCAAGGACGCCCAATATTACATCCAGAAGGAGACCGTGCGGCTGCTCATCCTCGATTCCGGCCGGCGTCTCGATGGCCGGACCTTCGACGAGGTTCGTCCGATCAGCAGCGAGGTCGGGTTCCTGCCCCGGGCGCACGGATCATCCCTGTTCTGCCGGGGCGAGACCCAGGCGGTCTGCCTGGCGACGCTGGGCACCAGCGATGACATCCAGCAGTTCGACTCCTACACCGGGGGCGAAACCAAGAAGCAGTTCCTCCTGCACTACAACTTCCCGAACTTCTCCGTGGGCGAGACGGGACGCATCTCGGGTCCGGGTCGCCGGGAAATTGGCCACGGCGCGCTCGCCGAGCGGTCGGTGGTCTCGATGATTCCGCTGAAGGAGTACCCCTACGCCATCCGGATCACCTCCGAGATCATGGAGTCGAATGGCTCCACTTCGATGGCCTCGGTTTGCGGTGCGACCCTGGCCCTGATGGATGCCGGCGTGCCGATGATCCGTCCGGTCGCGGGCATTTCGATCGGTATCTGCACCGAGTACGGGGCCGACCACCAGATCAGTCGCTACTCGCTCCTGACCGATATCATCGGCTGGGAAGACGCCTTCTGCGACATGGATTGCAAGCTGGCGGGAACCGAGAAGGGAATCACGGGTTTCCAGCTCGATCTGAAGCTGCGCGGCATTCCGCTGCCGATCATGGCCGAAGCGGTCGAGGCGGCTCGCAAGGCCCGTCTGACCATTCTGGGTGAGATGGCCAAGACCCTATCCGCTCCCCGCACCGACATCTCCAAGTACGCTCCGCGGATCACCGTCATCCGGATCAATCCGGAGAAGATCGGCATGCTGATCGGACCTGGCGGCAAGAACATCAAGCGCATCGTCGATGAGTCCGGTTGCGAGATTAACATCGAAGACGATGGCACGGTGAAGGTGTTCTCCGTGACCCCCGAGGGCATGGAGATCGCCCGTCGCGAGATCGAAGGTCTCAGTGCCGAGATCGAGATCGGCAAGTCTTACAAGGGTCGTGTCGTTACCCTCAAGGAGTTCGGAGCCTTCGTCGAAGTGTTCCCCGGACAGGACGGTTTGGTGCACGTTTCGGAGCTTTCCAACCGCCGCGTCAATCGTCCCGAGGACGTCGTCAAGGTGGGCGATGAGGTCTGGGTCAAGTGCATTGGCGTGGATGACAAGGGTCGCGTCAAACTCAGTCGGAAGGCGGCAATGGAAGAGCGTGGCGAGACTGCCGCGGCTCAGTCCGAAGTCGTTGGTGCCCCACGGCCGGAACGGGCCGAGCGTCCTGAACGCGCTCCTGAGCGCAGCGAGGATCGCTTCGAGCGCCCCGTTCCCAGCCGCGAGGAGGTCACCGATCGCCCCGCCCGGGAGGATCGGGGTCCCCGGCCGGTCCGTGACGAGAGGGCTGAGCGGCCCACCCGAGATGACCGCGGCCCTCGCCCGGTCCGTGACGACCGTGCTGAGCGTCCGGTCCGCGATGACCGTGGCGAACGCCCGGTCCGTGACGACCGTGCTGAGCGTCCGGTCCGTGATGACCGTGGCGAACGTCCGGTCCGCGACGAGCGTGCTGAGCGTCCGGTCCGCGATGACCGTGGCGAACGGCCGGTCCGTGACGAGCGTGCTGAGCGTCCGGTCCGCGATGACCGTGGCGAACGTCCGGTTCGTGACGACCGTGGCGAACGCCCGGTCCGTGATGATCGCGGTGAACGGCCTGTCCGCGACGACCGTGGCGAACGCCCGGTCCGCGACGAGCGCGCTGAGCGTCCGGTCCGTGATGATCGCGGTGAACGGCCTGTCCGGGATGAACGTGGGCCGCGTTCGGTCCGCGATGACCGTGGTCCCAGCCCAGTTCGTGACGACCGTGGTCCTCGCCCGGTCCGCGACGACCGTGCCGAACGCCCGGTCCGTGACGACCGAGCCGAACGCCCGGTCCGTGACGACCGAGCCGAACGCCCGGTCCGCGACGACCGAGCCGAACGACCGGTCCGCGACGACCGAGCCGAACGACCGGTCCGCGACGATCGAGCCGAACGACCGGTCCGCGACGACCGAGCCGAACGACCGGT